>JAPOXY010000020.1 GCA_026706845.1 Gemmatimonadota bacterium | reverse complement strand
GTGTAAATGGCGTTGACGGTTGGGGGTTTGCAGGCGAAGTGGGACCGAGCAGCACGGTAGATGTCATAGGCGGGGACCCCAACGCACTGAGAACGCGCAATGTGGATGCAACACAGGTAGATCGAACGCTCTTCAGAAAATCTACTAACCCGCAATGGGCGAGTGACAAAATGCGCGAAGAGTATTTTGAAATACAAAATCGCGCGGCATTTAAGAAAAAAGAAGCGCGCTTTGTCGATCCATTCCGAAACAGAAAATACTCCATGCCACACCAGATCACAGCCTTCCGCTCAGGCAAAAATATGCGCGTGGAAATCGCCTATGCCATTCCCACGGGCAAATTAAAAGCAAACGACGACCGGATGATCGTCATGGATGAGGGTTTATTTATGTTCGATTACCGATGGCAAGACATCTACCGCAATATCCGACCAATTGCGCAAGAAAAACCCAAAGGGGGCAATGCCCCGCAGTATTTGTTGAGCCAACGCCCCCTGGAACTTCCCCAGGGCACGTATAATATCGTGGTCGAAGTGGGCGACAGGAACAGCGGATCCATCGGCACATTCCGCACGGAACGCCTTTTTTCTGTATCCGAATCGCGCCTGGATATGAGCGATCTGTTGCTCGCCAAGAAAATTGAACTGGTCAAACCCTTTCCCGAAACGCGCATGGATCTACGCATTGCACCCAATCCTCTCCGCGCGTATCGCACTGGGGAATCGGCATCTGTATATCTGGAAATTTACAACCTGAAAAAAGACGAATTCGGACGCACCCAATATGAAATCACCTACACCATCAGCGTCCCCGATCAGCGGGAAGTCAATCCCGCGATGTTTGGCGCCGTAGCTCTCAAAAAAGTGGGCGGATTGCTAATTGTGCCAACCGCCGAAGAATTGGCGCAAGCAGGAGCAGATGATCGCTCCAGCAGTGACATACTCACCGAAGGTAGCGCCCTCGACGGTACAGATACCGAAACTGAGGAAGGTGAAATGCAAGATCAGGAAGACCTGGTGGGCGATGCCATGACCGGCGGTGAAGAAAATATCAGAGCCCAAACCGTGGATTTTGAAGTGCAATACATGCCGGCCGAACGCAACCTGATGGCCGAATCAGTCGAAGAACTGCGCCGAGCCGGCCAACAAAGCCGCACATCGATCAGTTCGGTATATGCTGGCGACAAACCCGACGACTTCACCTTCCTGGAAATCGACCTGTCCAAAATGCCGCGCGGCGTCTATAAACTCGAAGTCGCGGTAACGGACTTACACGAAAAGAAAAATGTCAAACGCAGAACCATATTCCGCGTACGCAACTAAACGATCACATGAATAACAACACGCTGGCAATAGCGGAACAGAATTTGTCTGCTGTCTCATGTGACAATGTACTGCACAATCTCAAAGCATTCTGGGCGCAACGAGATGAAGACAATATCGTTCTGGACCTATCGCAATTGGGATTTGTCGATCCCTATGGCATGGGGATGTTGTGTTTAATTGGCCGGCATTTGAGCACCAGATACTGGGATATTACATGCCATCTGCCCGAAAATTCAGATGTCGAGCGTTATTTGACGCGAATGAAAGTATTTGACGCGCTCAAGTCTTATGTAACAGTGGCGCGATTACCGCAAACGGGACAGTCGCGGCGCAACGAAAGCCTGCTGGAAATCACCACCATTGAGCAGAGAAGCGATATCGAGCAAGTCCTGAGCGTAATTGAATCGCGGGTCGGTGCCATCTTGAGTGAAGAACTCCACTATACCGTACGGGAAATTACGGGATTTAAAAATGTCGTAGCCGAATTGTGTCACAATATCCTGGACCACAGCGGGGATAAAGGGTTTGTAGTCGCACAGCGCTATACCAATCACAGACTAAACAGAAAATTTGCAATCATCGGCGTATGCGACCTGGGCATTGGCATTCGCGAGAGCCTGTCAGCAGGACACGATACAGCGCACTGGTCGCACGGACAGGCAATAAAAATGGCGATACAAAAAACCGTATCGCGGGGCAATACGCGGGGGCTGGGTCTATACATCGTCAAACAAATTTGCCAGGAAAACAACGGGCGTTTACACATTCGCTCGGGAGATGAACGAGTGTACATTCGGGAAGACGAAATGTGGGTATATCCATCCACACTATTCCCCGGCACACAGGTAAGCATCGCGCTATATGAGAAGCAGGCTGATCGCTGACCGCTACATACCATCTTTTCAAAGGAGGGAAATCGTGAAACGCATACTATTTATAACACTACTGGTCAATCTGATGATGGTGCCAGTATATGCCCAGCAATCGTCATCGGAGTGGGGTCCCGAAGATGAACGAGGTGCCGCGAACCGGTTGACACCTGCCAAAGTCCTGGAAGCGACAAAATTGATCAAAACCGGCAAAATCTATCAATTGGGAAAAGTATATGAACACGGAATACCGCTATTTGGTTCCCGGCATTACAGTTTGACAATCGTGGGCAACCCAAGTGGTGGACCGCTCGGAGAAAACAAACTCGTATGGTACGATGAAATGTTCAGTGGCGAAATCGGTCAAATCGGTACACAATTCGATGGATTGGGGCATATTGGCACACGGGTAGGAAACGAGGATGTGTATTACAATGGCTTCAAAAGCTCGAATTTTAGCAAACCTTATGGCCTGGAAAAATTGGGTGTAGAAAAGGCGGGGTCATTTTTCACGCGCGGCGTACTGATAGACGTCGCGGGATACAAAGGGGTCGAGCGATTAGAAGTCGGATACGTAATCACAGTAGCCGATACCGAGGGCGCGCTCAAAAAACAAAATGTATCCGTGGGAGAAGGCGATGTAGTGATCTTCCGCACGGGACACGGCACCCTGTGGATGAAAGACAATGAAACATTCAATAAAGGCCAGCCGGGTATTGGAATGGCCGTGGGCCAGTGGCTCGTAAATAAAAAAATTGTAATGGTCGCAGGCGATACATGGGGCCTGGAAGTCGTACCCGGCGAGGATGCCACACAGGCTTTTCCCGTACATCAGTTGCTCATCGCCCAGAATGGAATTTACATATTAGAAAACCTGGACCTGGAAGAACTGGCAAAAGATCAGGTATATGAATTTGCATTTGTATTTTCGCCATTGCGCCTGAAAGGCGGAACGGGTTCTCCGGGAAATCCCATCGCCGTAAAATAGCACTCCAATCCCCAGTCCTCCGTAAGATCGGTTGGACTGGGGATTTTCAATAGGAGAAATCATGGCAGAAGCAAAAAAATTAGAATTTCCGGAACTGGCGGCAGCATTGCGCTCGCGGAAAATCGGCGACTTCTTAAAATTCTTTGGACCAGGCGCGATCATCGCATCGGTAACCATCGGCAGTGGAGAAACCGTGTGGGCATCGCGCAGCGGAGCGATCTTTGGCTACGCCATGTTCTGGGCATTCAGCCTGTTTTGCATCACAAAAGTCGTTCAAGTGTATTCCGCAGCGCGATATATGACACTAACCGGCGAGCACCCCATGGAGCGCTGGGCGCAACTCCCCGGACCGAGGGGATTATTCCCGGCAGTTGTAGGCGTGGTAATGGTCGTGAGCTTCCCATTTTATTTATCCAGCCTGCCCATCATGCTCGGCACGATCTCGTCGTGGATATTATTTGACGACCCGGCGCGGTATCCGCATTTGATCGCCCTCATATTTATCGCATTTTTGATAGCATTAACTCTGAAACAGAGCTATGGCCTGTTGGAAAAAGCGCAAACCTCACTCGTGGGATTGATGTTGCTGGTCATGTTAATCGCGACAGTAGCGGCAAACCCCGATTGGGTCGCCGCGCTAATGGGCGCAGTAGTACCCACATTCCCGGTATATCCAGAATGGGTATCGCGCAATCCGCTATTTGCAGACCGAACATTGATCGTCGAAATGGTCGCGTACATGGGCGTAATCGGCGGTGGAGTACAGGACTATGTGGGATATGTGGGCATGCTGCGCGAAAAGGTGTGGGGAATGATCGGTCGTCGCAGCAATGGAGAGGAAACAATCTCAGAATCCCCAGAAAACCTCGAATTGGGAAAAGCGTGGTTAAAAGCACCGCTGGTCGATACACTCGTATCATTTGCCAGTGTATTATTATTCACAGCGGCCTTTTTAATTTTAGGTGCTGCCCTGTTGCATCCGCGAGAAATCGTACCGTCCGGCATGGACCTCTACAATCACCAGGTCGTATTTTTAACCGCATTGCACGAAAGCGCAGGCGTCAAGACATTTCTCTCGGGATTGTACAAGCTCGGCGTATTCTTCGCAATTTTTGGCACCGTGTACGGCGCATATGAATTATACGTCCGCACCGCGCATGAAAGCATACGCGCAATAACCCCCAAATGGCACAATCTGGCATTGAACGACGTGCGAAAATGGACACTGGGATACACCGCTATTGCGGGTGGCGCACTGGTACTATACGCCTGGTGGACAGCCACGCAAGACCCGAATGGCATAGGCTGGAACCCAATTTCGATTATGACAATCCCCCTGCACATCACCGGGGTACTTCTCGCTGGACCCTGGTGCTTTGCGATGATCTATATCGACCGCAAATTCGTTCCACCCCCATTGCAAATGGGCTGGTTCCTCGTCGCGCTCAATATAATCTCTGGCCTCGCCTTCACCTATTTTGGTGGCCTTGCCGTATATGAAGATATATTGGGCTTAATGAAATAGTGAGATAACGATGTACACCACAAACAGCGTAATCGACAAAAACGCCAAACCTTATGGCGCGGACAAAATCCAGGACTTGGTCGCGCAATTTCAGCGGGATGGATATTTGTTCTTAAAAGACGTACTAACCGAAAAAGAAGTACTGACACTTCGGGAAACAATGGAGCGAAAATATCAGGACCCCAAAATGCACGAACCCGAAGGAGACCATATTCGGGGCATCAGTATGATGCGGATGTTTGAATATGACATCAACTTCCGGGACCTGATCGCGCGGGAGCCATTTGTGAGCCTGGCAGAGGCAATCCTGGGTGATGATTGCCACATGATGTCGCAAAATGCCCTGCGATATGAACCCGGTCAGGGCGGAGGATGGCATCTGGACGACCGCATAATTTTCCCATTGCCCGATGATATATCCAAGCACAATAAAAAAATCCCGTTACCGTGCTTTGTATTGAACGTCTTATTCCCCCTGAGCCGGGCCGACGCCATCGAATACGGCGTCACAGAAGTGGTCCCCGGCAGCCATTACGCGGGCAGGAGACCGGACAAAACGGAAGCCCCCGAGTTCGATGGACAGGGACCCGTATCCATGATTGCCGACCCGGGAGATCTGTGCATGTTCCACAATCAAGTGTGGCATCGGGGATCGCAAAACAAATCCGACCAGGTCCGCTATGTAGGCTCAGTCGTGTACAGCCAGCGCATCATCGCACAGCGATTATACCCATTTATCGACTATCGAATGCCAGAATACGTCTGGGCAGGAGCCGACGCGCGAATGCAGCGGTTATTGGGCCGGCATGAGAAAGGTGCTTATGGATAATTCGGACCAGCATTTACAGGATTATTTATTCGACTTGCACGGCTATCTGCATCTAAAAAGCGCGGTGTCGAAAAAGGACGTACAGGAGATGAACCAATGGGTAGATGACCATTGGGAATACGTACATGGCAAAAAGCGTCGGGGTACGAGTGATGATTCGGGTGCGTGGATCGGCCATGTGGAAACGCATACCTACCGCGAAAAAGACGGATTGAACTTTCAGAACATCATCGAAGCTGGACCGGTATTCGAGCGATTAATTGATCATCCATCCTGGATTGACCTGGCCAAACGCTACATCAACGACGAAGTAAACGGCATCTCGATCCACGAAAATTTTTTAACCGTACGCGGACCCGGCGGATTTATCTATATCCACAGTGGCGGTCACGCGCCCCGGTGCTATTTCACCTTTCGGCAACACAACACAGGCGCGTGGATGGTGGGCCAGATCAACGTACTGGTCGCATTGACGGATATAGAACCGGGAGATGGACCAACAGTCCTCGTACCCGGCAGCCATAAAAGCACAGAAATACATCCCAAATTGCTTGTAGATGACAAGGGCGTGGTGAGTTCTGGCACAGAACCCGCTGGAACTGCTGTAGGTATGAAAGAAATGTACATGAAAGCGGGCGACGCGTTATTTTTCACAGATTCGGTCGCACATGGATCAGCCGAACGCACGAACAAAGGGTATCGCCGCACCGTAGTCTATCGGTATTCCCCGCGATTCATCCGCACGCGGTTTCACTACGTCCCATCGGACGGATTACTGGCGCGATTGACCTCCGAACAGAGAAAAATTATCCAACCAATACCACCGCGACTACCGCCGTAGGTCCATTTACACACAAACCCTTCAATCCGATGAGAAAGGACCGCCATGGCCGCAAAAGAAAAATTGGGAATCGCCCTCGTGGGCTGCGGTGGCCGTGGGCTGGGGGTGCGACTCCCCGCAATCTTGTTGATGTCGGATGTATTCGAACTCGTCGCAGTATGCGATGTAGATGGGGAAAAAGCGCGAAAAATAGGCGCCGAATACGGTGTACCCGCATATTCTCGGATACAGGACCTGGTCGCACATGAAAAACTGGACATTGCGGCAATAAGCACACCGGCCGACTCACACCACGCCATCGGTGCATATCTGGCTGAACACGGCGTAAACCTGATCGTAGAAACCCCCATTTCACCCACCCTGCAAACCGCAGATGTATTGATCAACGCGGTAGCACGCAACGGCGTAAAACTCGAAATAGCAGAGCAATATTGCCGAGACCCCCTTCACCAGATCAAACGACAGGCCATCGACGCCGGAGCCATTGGAGACGTACTGCGGGTCTTTGCCCTATTTCAAACCGGCGGCTATCACATCGTCAGCAGTGTGCGGATGATGGTAGGCGATGCGGCGCCCATTCGAGTAACGGGATTGGTGATGGATTCGCCAATCCCACGCGTGAATGTGAGTGAAATTCGGCAATTCACCACCGAACACTGGACAATGGACCTCGTCGAGTTTGAAAACGGCGCACTGGCGATAATGTCCTACTCCTCGATGTATCACGGTCGGGCGCTCGGGCGAAAAAGCCAGACATTATTCCAGGTGGATGGCACAACCGGAACAATTGTAGAAAATGAAATACATATCACCACACAAGCACAGCGATTGAGCGGAGGACGAGCCACCGCCTATCCCATCCACACGGAAACCCGAGAAAAAGACGGGGTACAGATACTGGAACGAATGGTAATCGAAACCGATCCCCCGCTGATATGGGAAAATCCCTGGCCCCAATACAAAACATCGCCGGGAAGACTGGCGATTGTAGAAGAAATGGACAGCATTGCCCGAGCGGTTCGGGAAGGCCTGCCCACGCGCTATGACGCGCAAAGAGCGCGACGGGATATCGAAGTCCAGGTCGCAGTAGAAGAATCCGGACGCATAGGGCGAAAACCGGTCGATCTGCCATTGAAAGAACCGACAATACACGAAATAGAACACCTCGAAAAATTTAAACGGAATTATGGATGTGACCCATTTGATGTGGAAGCGTGTGTGGATGTATTCTTCCCAAAGCGATGACCAATGGAGGCATCAGACATGGCAAAAGGACAGACGTATTCTTCGGAAGTAAAAGCATTAAAAGACAAAAAAACGGGCGCGCCGATCCGACAAATGACGGACCACCCCGCAATCAGCCACAACCTGTACTTTTCAAATCCATCCTGGATGCCGGATGGAAAAACCATTGTATTCACCTCATATCGCTCTGGACACCCCAACCTCTTCAAAATGGATGAGAACAGCGGGGAAATGACGCAATTAACCGACGTGGAGGGATTCGGTGGATTTGCCGCCTGTCCTGCCAAAGACGGACACCGGGTATTTTACAACACAGGCGGACAGGTTCGAGCCGTGAATATCGAGACACTGGAAGAATCCATCCTGGCCGATTTTGGCGAAAGCCGCGTGGGTGGATGCAGCCTCTCGGCAGACGGAGAACGGCTGGTAACCCCCTTGCAACACAACGGGCATTCGGCGGTAGTCTCGGTGAACACAGACGGATCGGGACACCGGATCGTCCGCGAACCCCCTCGCGCTGTGGGCCATGTGCAGGTTTGCCCGACTGATCCGGACCTCATCCTGTATTCCAGCGATATCAATCAGCGAATGTGGGAAGTGCGAATCGATGGGAGCA
Organism: Gemmatimonadota bacterium; assembly: GCA_026706845.1. Classification (NCBI taxonomy): domain Bacteria; kingdom Pseudomonadati; phylum Gemmatimonadota; species Gemmatimonadota bacterium. The sequence goes on along the minus strand of JAPOXY010000020.1, from coordinate 54,531 downwards.
ACGAACGCCCCCTATTCAAACACGACAAGACCGTGTGGATTACCCACGAAACATTCCTGGGGCACACCGACGAAGTCATCTTCGTACACTGGCCCTATGCGTTGCGGGGCATTCGGGTGGGTGAAGACAAAGATCGAAAAATCGCCGAATTCAACACCTGGCATCCATCGCCCAGCCCAGATGGATCGCGCATTGTATGCGACACCACATGTCCAGACATCGGGCTACAATTGATCAATCCAGAAACAGGTGAACACAAAACCCTGTGTTACCCCCGCAGTTCCAATGGAGGAACGCAGTGGGCCGAAACAGTGCCCGCGGACGACGACAAAGTCCAGGCCGATACCTATGGACCCCAGTGGTCTCACCCGCACCCATCGTTCAGACCCGATGGAAAACGGGTCATCTACACATCGGATCAAACCGGTAGCAGCCAGATTTACGTCGTCGAAGTGCCAGATTAGACTGTATTTCTCTTGTTTTTTAATATAATTTAACACATGTTTTAGATTAATTAATGATTGGCTTCTCAGCCTTGTCAATAATCCTTATTTCCAACCTGGGGGAGGTTTGAAATGGATCAAGAACTCATGAGCAACGAAGAGAATTACTGTTTTGATATAGCTGGCTACCTTCATGTACCGGGCGTATTGAACCGCGGCGAAGTCGCGCAACTGAACCAGACCATCGACAAAGCCGGTCAACTATCGGGCATGCTGGGATGGGAAGGCGAATTGAAAGAACCATTCCGGGAACTGCTCGTCCATCCGCACCTGGTGTGGTATCTCAATCAAATTGTAGGAATAGGCTTCCGCCTGGACCGGGAACCCGAAATCTTGTGCGATGAGACCTGCGATACCACAGCACCACTAACAGGCGGCAACGAACCGAGAATGCCGGGCATTGCGTATTACCACCAGAACGACCGGCGTTATTGCGAAGGCGTGCGCGTAATCTGGGCACTGGAAGACGTGAACGAGGAGGATGGCGGTTTCGTACTCCTGCCCTGCTCGCACAAAAGTAATGTGGCATCGCCAGAAGACATAACCACGGGCGAAGACGACATGGGCCTGACATACCAGCCCGTTCTGAAGTCGGGTGATCTCCTGATAGTAGCACTATCCTCATTACAGGGAATGCGCCCGTGGCAGGGAGATGGACAGCAGCGACTGCTATCTTATGAATACGTGGGCAGGGGCGTGATCCGATCTGCAGGAACAGGCCCACAGACAGAGGAAGAACCGCACCCGGAATGGCACGACGCTTTAAGTGAAGAACAGCGTGCATCGCTTTACAAGCCCGGTTACAAATCCACGACACCTCCCCCGACCATTGTCACGGATGGAAAGACGGTAAAGATGGACGAATCGCGCGAGGTATTTCATCCATCGATCTACAAACTGGACCCGGACTCGGGGATTGATTACAAAGAATTCTATTTCTGGGACTTGAACGGATATCTGGTACTCCGCGGCGTAATGGACGAAGAATGGCTGGCAGCGGCCAACGAAACCATCGATAAATTTGAAGATCGCATCGTAGTAGGCGAAGAACTCGCGCGAGGATCGAAAAGCCTGGCTGGCACAGGGCGACCTCTCCTCTCTGGATTGCTCGAATTGCCAGAACCGTATAGCGACCCATTCCGGCAAATGATTGCACACCCAGTGGTCGAGCATCGCTTGAACTGGATGGGCGCCAGCGGGGGGCGGTGCGGAGGCGCCACGGCATTCTGCTCGGTCCTGGGCGGCAGCGGACACTCGCTACACAGCAACAACGAACCCCTCTATCCACCGATGGGCTATGTGTTTCAAAACGGGCGCAGTTACGATCAAGCAGTAACCGTGGCCTGGCAGCTGCGAGACGTGGAACCCGGTCTGGGCGGATTCGCCTGCGTACCGGGCAGCCACAAAGCGTTTTATCCCATGCCGCCGGGCATCCGCACCTGCGACGACGATATGGGGCTTGTGGTGCAGCCAGTGATGAAGGCGGGCGACGTGCTCTTTTTTGGGGATGGGGCGACGACCCACGGTGCTCTCGCCTGGAAGAACCCGGTCTCGAGACGGGGCATCCTGATCAAATACACATCCCGGAACTTCCACCGCAGCGGAGGCGACATGGTGCATCCAGAAAGCCGATGGGGCGACCTGATAGCGGGCATGACCGATGCACAAATCGCCGTAATGAGAGGACCGGACCGGGATGTGGGCACAAATAATGTACCCCGTTTACAGGTAGAAAATGGACAGGTAGCGGTATCCTACGAGCGGGGAAGCGCGCTCTACAGCAAAGAAGCGCCCACGGGACCGTTGGCAAAGTAGATACACAGGCGATTGAGCATGTCGAAAATAGGCTGGCATATCGGGTGCATTGCACTCGTCCTGAGTTTTGGAATATTCTGGACTGTTGCACCAATTTGGGCTGATCCTAATGCCGCGGATTCCCTCTATCTCCTGGGTAATCAGGCACTCAAAGCAGGAGAAATAGACCGCGCAAAAACTTTGTTTGAGCAATCTCTACAAGCAAACAAAAAACACGCCCCAACCCACTGTGGATTGGGGCATGTGTATCTGACCCAGGATCAGATTGGCAAAGCCAGAAAAGCCTTTCGAAATGCGGAAAAATACCAGCGAAAAATGCCCGAAGCCTACTTTGGCATGGGCCTCGTCTATGCCCGTGAGAAAGGCCAGTGGGTGCGTGCCATTGATTATTTTTGCCGCGCCCTGGCCGAAAAGCCCGACTATGTAGAAGCCCAGTACCACATTGGCCTGACGCATCTGAATCTCATGAATCGCGACGCCATCAGAGCTTTCGAACAGGTGGTCGAGATGGACCCGGACCATCCAGATGCGTATTATCGCCTGGGCTTTATGTATGAATACGATCTACTAAAAAAAGACGGCGCCATTGAATTTTACGAAAAACAACTGGCGGTCAATCCCGCACACAAAGACGCCATGTGGCGACTGGGACAACTCTACCGCGTCCTATCTCGCACAGACCAGGCCGCGCGCACCCTGTCGCGGCTCATGCAAACTCAGGGCACAAACCAGCGGCAATATATGCTGGAACTCGCCGAAGTTTATCTGGAACGAAAAAATTACGAAAAAACCGAGACCCTTTTCGAAACCTATATAGCTGGCCTGAGCACCAGAGAGCGGACGCCTTATGAAGATATTTCTCTGTTTGCCTCAGAAAAGGAAACAGAGGCACTTCAGCAGGCAAAGGACAGACAAGTACTACTGCAACAATTCTGGAAACGCCGAGACCCCACACCCATTACAGACGTCAACGAGCGGAGAGTCGAACACTTCCGCCGGGTAGCTTATGCGCGGGAGCATTTCGGAGCGGCGGTTTTTCCGTGGGATCGACGGGGCGAAGTCTATGTGCGCTACGGCACGCCATCCCACAAAAGTGCTTCCGCGAATCGGCAACGCGAATCCCATCCCGAAGACTGGGATGTCAAACAGCGGCTATTAGACCGCGTAGATTGGGCAGCCGAAATACTGCTATCGGATTACGCCGCTGATAGCGACAGTGCCAATGTGACCCACCGCGGAGCTGGCGCAGAACAGGCACAACGCCAACTGGAAAGACAGTTCCAAAGACTGTACAGCCGATCATCCGAGCGCAATGAAAAAAGCGAACAGATCCGAAAGCGAGCCGAATCAGCGATGGCCGTGGGGGGACTGGGTGCATTTCTGGGACGCCCCATCTTCCCGATCCAGGATCGCCGGGCGTGGGAATACTGGATCTATCCCGGATTGGGAGAAGGCGTGGAAATCGCGTTTCGCCAGATGCCCGGCGCGCCCGATGGCGTTTTTGACTACGCCGTATTGCCCGCGGAAATGGCGACCAAAATGCGCCACTTGTGGGGACCTCTCGTTCCCGAACAAATTATAAGCCAGGCTCCCAGGGAAATTTACGTACCGGTATTTCTCGCCGAACCACTGCATTACGCGGCCTATCCCGCCACATTTCGAGGACTGGGCGACAGCACACGCGTGGAAATCTACTACGGATTTCCCGCCTCCGCATTGACGCGAGATGGCGGGGATGTTCGGATAAACCGGGGAGCTGTTCTCTACAATGCAAAAGGCGATCCGGTATTCAAAGCAGCAAAACGAGTAGTACTGCGGGTAGATGGAAAAACCGGGATCATTCCCGATGTAATCGCACTGGATGTAAAACCTGGATCGTACTACCTCGCCGTGCAGGCCATCGAAGAGCGGTCTGGACGCACGCAGGTCTATGGCATGCCCTTGCGGGTTCCGTCTTATCGCCACGGCAAACTCTGGCTGAGCGATATCGAAATGGCGGCTTCAATTGAACAGACCACCGGAAAAGGACATTTTGTCAAACAAAATTTGGAAATCATTCCACTGGCCACGCGGCATTATACACAGCGGCATCTGGTCTATCTTTACTACGAAATTTACGGACTGAGCCAGGATGCATTCGGACAGACGGACTACCGGATCTCCTACCGCTTAAAACCGCGTTCCGGTCAGTCGTTTGGCGCAAAAGTACTCGGTGGCCTGGGAAAACTGGTGGGCATAGACCAGAACGAAGAACAAATTGCGATTTCTTATGACCAGACGGGCGATGCCGACAACGTGGTCAACTATCTGGCACTTGACCTGTCCGGTTCCGAGCCGGGAGAATACGTCATTGAGGTCGCTGCAATGGACCGCATAGACGGGCAAAAAGTGACCAAAGCAGCGACCTTTAAATTGGAAACACCCGACGAGATCGAGTGAGGACACCATGAAAAAACGCGTTCGGTTTTTTGCAATTCGATTGATTCCCATATACATCTTTCTGATTGCATGCGGAGCAAAGGCAGAACAGCCCTTCATAACCCTGATGACCCGGTCGGATTCTCTGATGCTGGCTGCCGATGTGCGGATCGAGATGGACAGTGCGCGACACGCAATAGATCTGTTGCAAGAAGCTGTACACCTGGATCCGGAATTGGCCGAAGGCTACGCCCGCCTGGGCACGGCATATCTGGAATCTCGCGAGCGGAAAAAACAATGGAAAAAAGCCAGACAGGCATTTGAAAAGGCACTGAGCTTAAATCCAGATCTCGCAGAAGCACACGACGGACTGGGGCAGATCGCGCTCTACCAGAAGGAAGATATCCGCGGAGCACGGACACATTTTGAAAAAGCAATCGCTCTTGCGCCCCAATCGCAGAAAATACGCTATCACCTCGACCTCGTGCGACTCCTGCAAGAGGATCGGTCTTTGAAACGGGCATCCGAACGGGCACTTGAGCGCGACTCGACGGATGTCGCAGCCTGCAAAATCATGGCGGAACACCACAAAAAAAAGGACGAGTGGGACCGGGTAATCAACCTGTACGAGCGCTGTGTGCAGCAGACCCCCGAAGACCTGGATGTCGCCTATAAATTGGGGATAATTTACGCCATGAACGAGCGCTTCGCCGAATTGAGAGACCTGCTGGTTCATTTGGGCAATGCAGCCGAAACGCGCCATTTTCTGCCTCTAATAGCCCAGGTCTTTCTCTATGAAGGCGATGGCGAACGAGCTGTACGCATCTTTCGCAATTACATCAGGCTTCTCGATGCCGCAGAGGCGGCACTCTACCGGGATATTTCTTTATTAGCCTCCATACCCGAACTGGAATCCCTCTCCAGAGTCACATCGGCTATAGAGCGCGAAGCATTTCTGCGCCGCTTCTGGATTCGGCACGACCTATCGCGCGTATCCGGCGGATTTTTGCGCCAGGCAGAACACTACCGCCGGGTCTGGCACGCGCGCACGCACTTTTCCAAAGCCATATACCCCTGGGATCGACGGGGCGAAGTGTACATCCGTTACGGTGAACCCGATTATCGATCAACATCCGACCGCCTGAATGCCGACATGCCAGCCAAGGCACAGCGCATCAAAGAGCGAATGGCCGTAGATCTCTACGGACCGGACGCAGTGGGCGAATTTTTCACGGGACCGGTATATCCCGTTCGCAGCAACCGGGCTTTCAGCCCTAAAGCGCCCAATCCCCAGGACCTGGGGTTGACCTCGGATGAGATCCAACTCATATTTTTGCTGGAAGACGCTCAGGATGCTGAACGCACCGAATTGTCGGAACGAGTGGAAGCTGCCGACGCGGGCGAAGGCGACCAGGTGACCCGAATAGAGGATCAAGAGCAAACCCTCGCCGCACTGGGCGATGTGAACACGGGCGATCTGAGTTTCTCCCCGTCGCGGGTGCGCCAGGAGCGGTTTGTCGATCAGGCGATGGGCCTATTCATGCCTGTAACCAACCGCGAAGACGCCAGCATAGTACCCTGGGAATCATGGGTATATACCATGGTCGCGGAGGGCCTGGAGGTCACATTTACCGACGAATACTTTCAGAGCAATTTTGAGTTTGCCCCCGTACCCACGCATGTCCCCAACGAATTAAAAGAGCGCTATGTCGCCGTGCGAGACCTCACGGATTTTCTGTACCATTCACCAGAACTGGTACTAAACAAAATGGCCGGACGCATTCCCGACTTTCACGACTTTGCCCGGGATGCCCAACCCCTGGATTTCTGGTATCGCACCGCCAGCTTTAAGGGAAAAGACGGTCGCACACGCCTGGAAATCTACAGCGGCATCCCGCCGGATTCGCTGCTCAAAAAACAGGAGGGCACCTGGGTCATACGCAGCGCGGCACTAACAGATCCCGAAGTGGATCAAACGTACCGGGACGAGCGAAAATTTTTCCTCGATGAAACCTTTTTACAAACCTCTGTCGATACATCCAGCGGATGGCAAAACCTGGTACTGGACATGGCCGCCATAGAAGCACCGCCGGGAACCTATGAACTCGGCCTGCGGGTTCGGGAGGCGGAAACGCGGCGGTTTCAGATCTACCAACAACAGGTGGTATTGGAAGACTATTCCAGAGCCGACTTGAATTTGAGCGACATCGAGTTGGCCTGGTCAATCTCAGATGAGACACCATCAGAAGGTGTTTTTGTCAAACAGGGATTGAACATAATGCCCATGTCGGTATGGGCATTCCCGGAAAAACATCCGGCCTTTCTCTATTTTGAAATCTATCACCTGAGTAAAAATGAATTTGGACAAACGCATTACCGCGTGACCTATGACATCCGATCTAAAGACCAAATGGGCCAGGGTGCCCGCGTACTCGCTGGACTGGGTCGTCTGCTGGGAAAAGCGGAAGGGGAACAGGGCGTGAGCGTAACCTACGACCAGATCGGAAATACCACAGATGGTCTCTCTTATGTGGAACTAAATCTCGACGGGGCTGGAAAAGGCGACCATGAGGTACAGATAACCGTAGAAGATCTGGTAAGCGGCGTACAGGTGAGGAAAAAAACGACCTTTGGGATTCGATAAGAGGGAGATGTTTTACTTATTAAAAAAATAAGTAATATTATATCGAGTTCATAGTCTATGAACCACCAAACGCAGTGACAAAGAGTAAAAAGTCAAACATATCAACGGTCCCGTTGCGATTCATATCCGCCAGCACACTGTATTTGGCATCTCCTGACCGGGTATTAAACGCAGCAACAAATAATAAGAAGTCGGTCATATTGACAATCTCATTACCGTCAAAATCGCCGGGAAAAGGAGGAATTTCCATAAAGGATATCGCCGCGTCGGACGCATCCATATCTTGAATCCCATCCTCGTTTGCCCATGCTGCTGCTCGAATAATCAGAACAATATCTGAAGTTAGCGAATGTGCTGCGGTCAGTGTAATCTGGCCCAAGTAGCCGTTCGCCGGAATCGTTACCGTGGCGAGAGATAGCATAGCTAAAGTCGGATTGCCCGACCTGGCGCGAGCAAAGCGCATATTTTTTTCAGTCCATCCAATTCCATTGATATCGCCGATATAACTGTCAAACGCTTTGCCCGGCAAAGCCAGTTCAACGACATAACCGTGACTCTTTTGCCCTGCAGCATCAGGCGCGAAAATCTGAAATTTGATGGTATCACCCGGTTGTTTCTCTGTCAACTCCTGTAAGTTATTGTTATACGCGGGATTTTCAATCAGCGTATCGACATAAAGCCGTGGAGGGTCAGCCAAAGAAGGAGTTACAAAAACCAATAACGCAAATACGACAAGCACCCAGGGCATGTTCGAATCTCCTGAACTGGTAGTGGGTGCTCTGATTCCCTTTTATTTATATACTGAAATCATAAGCAAATGCAAGCACTTTTACTTATGCTAATTTCCGTTCTGCCAAATGGCAGAATTTTTTGTACCGAAACCGCTTGACATCTGAGTACAGGCGTTTTAAATTTCCGGTGAGCTAATACTTACTATCATTAATTCTATCAGTATTATTTATTTTTAAAGCGTACTTTTATCAGTTATAAGAATAAATAGTGCTTCGCAACAATTATCCCCACTCGCATTGAGTGGGCGTCACAAGGAGGGTCGCGTATGAAACGAGGGATAATTTCCGCAGTTTGTTTGATGTTCTTCGCGCTTCCGGGCAATAGCTATGGCGATGCCCATGGACAGGACACGGGCGTAGTGGGGAAAGTTGGCTTGGGTTTGAGCGGCAACTTCAACTTCCCCGTATTCGGCATGAGTGATCGTTTCCGCGCACAGGAAGCATTCGGACTGTATTTCACCTATGCGCGGGATGCGCGCAATACCTTAGAGGTGGAATTTCACCGCACGCGCTTTGATCCCGGCAAAATTCAAGAAGCGACTTTTTACTGGCCCGAAGACAAGCCGGAGGAGTGGCAGAAAATCACAAGCCCGCTGGCGCGCAATTACATGACCGTCAATGCGTTTACGATCAACGGCCTGTATCATCTGAAAGCGCGAACAGGTGGTTCGGATGGCGTGACCGGAGGTCCTTTCATCGCCTATGGCGGTGGGTTTTACCACTATAAAAATTCGGTATCAGGCCTGATCTTTGCAGGACAACCGAATCTGGGCGGGGGGATCGATACGACATTGGAACTGGCGCCGTTTGACGATACGGATGTGGCTTGGGGGCTCAACGTGGGTTTAGGAGTGGAGGTATTGGCAGGTAGTCGCGCAGCCGTTGATGCACGGGCGCGGTGGAACCTGCTGATCGGGGAATTGCGTCAGCTGGAGTCTTATGGCTTCGCGCGGACCTTTCCACTGCACTATTTCGAGATCGGACTTTCGGTCAAATACTACGTGATGTAAATGTAATAAACAACCCTTTATATAAGGAGGCATAGAGATGATAAGAAAGCTATCAATTTTGTCCGTTTTGCTGGTATGTGCCTTGGGTGTGCAGGATTGGGCACAGGCGGCAACAACGGGTAAGATAGCTGGCAGGGTAATGGATACAAAAGGCGATCCATTGCCCGGTGCCAACGTCGTAATCACGGGAACAAACCGGGGTGCGACCGCAGATGCAGAAGGATATTATATCATCTTGCTGGTTCTGCCGGGAACACACAGCATGGAAGCCTCGCTGGTGGGGTACCAGAAGGTCGTACAGCAAGATGTGAAAGTGGTGGTGGGCTATACCTCCACAGTGGATTTCAGCCTCACCGAGACAGCGCTGGAAGCCGCAGAACTGATCGTAACGGCAGAGCGTCCACCCGTAGAGCCGGACAAGACCGCGAGCAAATACTATGTAACGGCTGACGAGATCGACTTGCAGCCCGTGGTCAAAGATGCTCGGGCGTGGGCGGGCTTGCAGCCGGGCGTACAGAAAGACGGACGGTCAGTGCGGCAGGGCAACTTTCAAATGGACGAAGGCGAACGCCGTGCGGGCTGGTACACGACAACGCCAAAGCCCATTTCACTCACCTATACTGTTGATGGTGTGCGGATGGTGAATAATGACCGCCGCGCGGCAAATATGTTCACGGGTGTGAACCGCGCATCCATCCAGGAAATCTCTGTGGTAACCGGTGTTCCAGAAGCCGAATACGGAAATATGGACGCCGGGATCATCAATATCGTGACGCGAGAGGGTAGCCGGGACTACCACGGATTCTTCGAGTATCGATACACGGTGCCCGGAAAGCGGCATTACGGCTTCAATGCCTATGATCCAATCATTCACCTGAACCAGGGCACGGGCAAGAGCCGCATCCGCCTGGACGATCCGGCATGGTTGCAGGAAAAGGAAAATATTGGTGCCGATGGATTGCCCGGCACAGCGGATGATTCAGGACGTCTGATACATATCCAGCCCGACGATTACACAGATGTATCGGGACATCGCCTCGAGGGATCCATTTCGGGTCCGATTGGGGACAAGACCTCGTTCCACGTGAGCGCGCAGACAAATCGACAACCCGTGCAGCGTCCCGACCCCGCACTTCAGGGCTTGCCCAATTATCAGGTGACAGGTAAGCTGACATTTGGCGTAAAGCCCAATATCAACCTAAAGGTGGGCGGTGTGTATGGAACGAACCAGAATTTCCGCAATACGCGAGAGTCGGCATTATCAGCCGGTCGAGACCTGTATTTGCCCATAGATATAGATGGTGCGGGCAAAGAGATCGAATGGAACTCGATGTTGTACGCGTATTTAACGCATTCCCTATCTTCCCGCACCCTGTACGAGTTGCGTATCTCGCGTGCAGACAGCGAGCAGGACTCATCGGATATTCCTATAGAAACGTTCAATGTGGTTCGGGACCACGACAGGTGGTTTACGGCAACACCGCGTCCGGTTCGGGACTTCCGATTGAATCGTCAGACGCGCAACAATTTGAAATTTGATTTCTCCAGTCAGGTTACAAAGGGAAATTTCTTTAAGGCAGGAGCCGAAGCAACGTGGTTCCAGACCTACCAGTGGGAATTACAGAGTCGTGGAAACCCGGGCAGTTATCGGCTATGGTCGATGTACGACTACTATGCATCGGCTCAGAACCGGTTGGGTGCAGATGGTCAGATGGACTACGTGCCCGCCACGACTGTGAACGGCATCAAACTCCCCGATTTAAGCCGGGCAAGCAGTCTGGACGATCCGGCCTGGAACAGCTACCGGGATTATCCGAGAAAAGCATTCCAACTTGCAGCTTATGCACAGGACAAAATGGAGTTTGAGGGGATGGTCGTAAACGTGGGCGTGCGTCTGGATGCGTATGATCACGGCGGTCAGACGCGCCCCGAACCCGTGTGGTCGGTGCTGCCTCAAAACCGCTGGTTTGCCGATGCAGATGCGTCGTTGGCGCGACAGGGTCAAACGCCCTATCCCAACAATCCACAGTCATTCCCGACATATGATGGTCTAAATATGTTCAAACTGTCGCCGCGCTTTGGGGTGTCTCACCCGATTACCGCGCGGTCTGCGATTCACTTCTCCTATGGCCGGTTCTTCGTCCTCCCGATTTTCTATGCGATGTACGGGCAAACCTGGCAGGTGGCTTCGGGCCGGAGCATAGCCCAAGACCTGAACGCGGACGACAGATACAGTTCTTATGAGTATTACGGCGGCCTGGAAATGGGCTCGACCAAACGCGGATCTACAAATTCGCGTCCGGGCAGTACCGTGAACTACGAAGTGGGCGTGGACTGGAACTTTGTTTCGGACTACACGGCCAACGCGACGATGTTCTACCGCCGCACAGAAGACTATCTCCAGCAGAACAACACGTTTTTGCACGATCCGGTAGAGAAGCAGATCAAGCGCGCGCACTGGTATCAGAATGCGTACAGCGGTGAAACGCGCGGCCTGGAATTGGCTGTGAGCAAGCGGTTCACCAACTTCTTCTCATTCCGCGCGACGTGGAGCTGGTACTGGGAGCAGAACAACTTCTACGGCGGTCGGGAATGGGTAGGGCGCTGGTACGTGGATTCGGACTTCCTGGCCAAAGACGCGTATCGCTTCAAATTTGAAATTGACCCAAACACGGGTGAGCGCATCTGGCAACCCCTGTCGAGTGCCGAAGTCGATGCCATTGGCATGTTTGCCAATCAGCTGGTGCAGCAGCAAATCGACGCCAACCGGGAATTGTGGATCACCGAAAAATTTGCCAATCAGGTGCCGGATGCACAGGTTGGATTCCCCTGGACCGACGAGCGGAATATTGCAGCTACTATATTCACGATAGGGGGCGTGCGCGGTCCTGCCAACATGCGCGATGCCACGGGCGATGGAAGCATCACATTTTTGTTTGCCACGCCCGAAGGATATGGTCCAGAGGTGGGCGGGAGCAAGGTGCTGAGCGATCTGAACGTGAACCTGGTGCTGCGAATCGAGCCGGGCACATTCTTCCGCTATAGCCAGCCCACGCCATCTCCCTCGACTGCCAACAAGTTGATCAGGAACCAGTTGCTGTTCACCAATCCAACGGCATTCCGCACGGATCTGGGCATTCAGAAGGGCTTCCGAATTGGAAAATTGCGTCCGACCCTGTTCTTTGAGGCGACCAATTTGTTCAACGCCAAAAAGCCGCGTTCGATCCGCAGGTGGAATTTCTTCCACGACATACCCAAGTACGGTCTGGCTGAAAACCAGCCCACGCCAGTAGTGGTGCGGGACAACAACCAGATCTGGGATCAGTGGAACAGCTACACGAATCGCACACGGGAAATCTATTTCGGCGTGCGCACGAGTATGTAAACCGGTGGGTCAGAGTACCTGTTCTGGTGCTCTGACCCTGGCGCCTCTATAAGGAGTGAATTTATGTTTAGACAAATAATTGGTAAGGCGCTCGCTGGCATTTTCCTGACTGGACTATTTTCAGCAGGGGTTCAGGCGGTGGATGAGCCAGTGCCAATGAAGCAGATCGACCGGTCAAAGCTGTCGGAATCGTTTCGCAACACAGGTCAGCAGGGCGGGACATTTGCCCTGGGGTCGCAGGGATATGTGGCGCGGGAAAACGGTTCAATGACGTATCCGTATATTTATACGGGGTCTTCGACATCGGGCAGTTTCGGCGGTCGAGACCAGGACTACGACAACTCGAAGGGCCAGGGGGTGTGGATACTCGCGCGGGATGCGAGTGGAAATACCTATGTCACATCCTCGGGACCAGTGTCCAACACCGGAGATGTGGAGCAGGTCGTGCCGGATCTGACGCCTGGATCGGGCAATTTGCGCTTGCGGAACGGGCAAGACCCGCCGATTGTAGCAGCCCGGCTGGGGTATGATACCCAGGATGCCAACGTGTGGTTCAACACGGACCGCGGTGGAATCACCGAGCAGCCCAAACCGATTTCCGAAGAGCCTGTGGAAGTGGATAATTACCGAGAGAACGGGTCCTATACGCTGCCTCAGTTCGATCACTTTCCAGAAGAAATCGTGATTTCGAGATGGCGCAGCAATACGAATATTGAGCCAGACGGGACCGGCATGACAATGACGCGGACAGCGTATGGATGGAGCCACCCGGATTTCGACGATTTTTTCTTTGTCGAACTGGTCGTGGAGAATACCTCAAACCGGTCCTATGAAGAAGTGTATATGGGGTATTTGAACTATTTCAGCGTGAACAAACCCGGGCACTCCTATCGCAAGTGGAACGGCTACTGGTTTTCCGAGCCGGGGCGTCGGCTGGAAGACGACCGGTATCAGTTTACCGAGGCCGCCAATTACGGTGGGAAGTATCAGGGCAAAAAGATATCGTATCAATACGATGGCGATGCGCCCACCAGTTCAAACAACGACAGGGGCGAACCCCGGTTCGGCGCAGAGGCCATTGGCGTGATCGGGATGCGGGCAGAGCAAGAATTGTATTCTCCGCAATACATAGGCTGGGGACCTGTGGATGTGACACCGCCCTTTATCAACGATCCAGACGTCTATGTACCGATTACGGGCACGGCTATGGGGGGCGAGGATATTCCCAGCAGTCAGCCTGCGTATGCACACTGGTGGAAGCGCCGAAGCCGCACCAATATCGAGTTTGAGCCACACGTATCGATTGATACGGTTGAGGATATATGGAAGAAGTTTATCACCCCCGGCAAGCCCTATGACGACAACCCGATTGAGGGTGGCCCAAGCCCCGGTGAGCGAGAGTTGCAGGAGCAATTGCACTCGCAGATGTTCGGTCCCTGGAAGTTGGTACCGGGCGACAAGGCAAAAATCGTGGTGGTTTTTGCCGCGGGTATGGCGTCTGAAAATGCGGGTCCGGGCGGTGAGCCAATGGACTTCCGCATCTGGGCAATGACGCCAGGCGCGCAGTCGCAGGTGCCCGGCGGTGAGGATATTTTGTTCAACCACATCGATCGCGCGCGTCAATTGTACGCAATGGGATTTGACCTGCCCAATCAACCGCCAGATGTGGAATCGCTTGCGCGCGCCGAAACCGATCGTCCTATTTTGCTTCGCAGCAATGCAAATGGCAATGTGGAACTCTCCTGGAGCGACGGTGCCGACGATGCGGTACACCCGGATTATACGGGCGGCGAGGCTCAGGATGTGGCCGGTTACAAAATTTACGGGAACACGGCGCTGATCCAGACAGATCCCGTGCAGCATGCTGGCGCGCCTCTTGGCCCGTGGAATTTGATCGCCAAGATTGAGGCAAAAGATCCGAGGTATTACGATGCATCGACCGGAATTTATACTTTTGCCGATGAGAATTCAATTACGGGATTCGGGTATCGGTATAATATCGTAACCTATGCCAATGGGCATGCGAACTGGGAGAACATGAATGCGCAGAAAAATGCGATTTCAGGCGCGCAAATGCCCGTCCCGACAACACTTGCAGATCTGCCCCCCGTGGTTCAAAACCATATCCGCGCGGGGACCGAGTCGAGCCATATTGTGACGGCTGCGCGGCACAACACAAGCGGCGGTCAGTTTACACCCGTTGTGGCTGCCTCAGATGGGTTCGATGCCCTGGAAGAAAAAGTGCTCGTAGTGCCAAATCCGTGGAAGGACGATGGATTACACTCCTTTGGGGCGCAGGGCGACAACAACAAGCGCATGCGGTTTACCAACCTGCCGCGTCTGGCCCGAATTTCGATTTTCACGTCTGCGGGAGACCTGGTTATGGAAATAGTACACGATGGGACGCGCGGAGATCAGCACACGGCAGAAGTGAGCTGGACTCAACGGGCGCGTTCTGGCACGTCGTATGCATCTCCGGGGATTTATTTCTTCGCCGTAGAATCGCTGGTGCCCGGACAAGAAGGCAAGGTTCAAACAGGCAGTTTTCTGATTATCCAGTAAGACCGACGGGAGGGGCGGAACAGAGCGCCCGCCCCTCTACAAACAAAGGAGAGTAGATGTGAAACGATTAACTATTTATACGATGCTCCTGGCCGTCGGGCTTTTGGGGTCAGACGCCTGGGCACAGCAATACCAGTTGCCGTCCGGCGTGCGTGCGGGTCAGCACCGGACAAAAGAGTTCCACGGAACCGGGCGGGCTTCGTTCCACGCATTGAAGGTGGGACAGAGCGCGCGGGCAGCAGCAATGGGCGATGCGTTTACAGCCGCAGCCGACGACATCAATGCGATGTTCTGGAACACGGCGGCATTGACCCACATCGAGCGGTTCGAATATGCCCTGGGATATACGCGCTGGATGGTAGATTCGAAATTCTTCAACGGCGCGGTCGCCTGGCGATACGGTCAGCAGACCTTTGGACTATCCATCGTTCAGTTTGACGCAGGCACCTCTCGCGAGACCACGCCTATGGATCCGCAAGGGCGTTTCACGCGGGATATATCGGCCGGCGATATTTTCATAAACTTCGGTTATGCGTACAAGATGACAGACAAATTGTCGCTGGGTGCGTCTATAAAGTGGATTCAAGAGACACTGGACCAGGACAAAATCAATAGTGCCTCATTTGATTTTTCCAGTATTTTTTACACCGGATTTGGCAGTTCGCGCCTGGCCATGACGCTTCGCAACTTCGGCAAAGATCAGGAACTCGTGATTCCCGGTTCTCTCCCACAGGGCACGTCGATTGCCCAGCCCTTGATCTACACTATTGCCCTGGCAATGGAGCCTTATGGGCGCAAGGGAGACCCCACATATCTAACCGTGGCAGCCGAACTCGTACACCACATTGACGACCGCGAGCGCTGGCATGTGGGCGGCGAATTGTGGGTAGCGAACACGCTGGCACTGCGCGCCGGTTATCGGGGGCGTTACGACCTGGGTAGCTGGACACTGGGCGGCGGCGTCCAAAAGGATCTGGGCGTGGGACGGAGGGTTGGTGTCGATTTTGCATATATGAGCTTCGGAACACTATTTGATCCGCCCCTGCGCGTATCCATAACCGGATCGTTCTAACCGACGCTCCAAAACAAAAAAACGACCGGTGGGTTCTCTACTCATCGGTCGTTTTTTTCTGAGTTATGTATCTGCGCCAGTCCTCTGGCCGCATCCTCAATACCGGGCCAAATCCGCAACGCCCGCTGGAAAGCGCGTTGGGCCAATTCGGTATTCCCTCGCCTCACATAAGCCCATCCGAGAAACGCATGCACATAAGGGTCAGTCGCCCAAACCTCTTTACTCGCCTGTTCATATTCGGCAAAAATGGCCTCATAGCGCTCGTAGTCCTGGTCCTTGAGATGGTGTGCGCCCAGATTTTCGACAGCTGGCACGAGGGCAAACCGCACAATCCGAATCGGATCGTCTAACAATGGAACCAACGCGGGCACAACCCGCACCTGACCGACCAGACCCAGACCTTCTACCGCCTTTGCGCGGATAAGCGGATGCGGATCTTTCAAAGCTTTGAGGAGCACGGGAACAGCCTGCGAGGAACGGGTACGCCCCAAAAGCAAAGCCGCAGAAGCCCGCCGCGTGGGATTATAGGATAGATCGAGCAACTCGTCTTTCAGAGGAGACACAGCCATCGGATTTCCCTGTCGCCCAAGTGCAACAACCGCCGTTTGCAAAAGATAATCATCCTGTTTCCCCCACCAGGCTTCTGTCTTTTCCACAGCCCATTCGGGCGTGCGGTCCCCGTGGCATTCATCGCAGGCATTTGGAATGCCAAAACGCACCGTATTTGCCGGAACCGGAGGCGCAATGCGGTGGTCAAACACGCGCACCCGGCGCACTTCGGGAATCGGGGGCATGTGGCAATCGACACAGGCGATGTGCTGCTCGTGGCGGCTGTGTTCTCGAGGCTGTATATCCCGATGACACTGCATACATATACCGTCGAAATCTGCCCTTGTCTTCTTTTCTCCCTCCGGACCATGGGACGGGTGACAGGTCAAACACGTCACCCCGCCCTCTGTATAACAGGGACTGAGCGTGAGCGCCGTATAATTATACGCGAGATGCCGGTAGCGACCATCGGGCCACATACCTTCAAAATCCAGAACAACAGGTTCGTAAAAATCGTAAAAATTGTCGCCGGGTCGATAGCCCAGCTTCAAAATGCGCTTCGTCGCGTGGCACTGCGCGCAAAGCTCTACGGATTGTTCTGCGGAGAGCATTCTCAAATTCACCAGCGAAGTATCCTGCATACCGGCAGCATCTGCATCTGTCAGCGCTCTCTCCCAAAACGCGACATGACCTTGTCCGGGACCGTGACAGGTTTCGCAATTGACGCTCAAATCTACCCAGCGGGAATCATAAGTACCCGCATCGGGATCGTAATTGACCTCAATCTGACTGGCGTGGCAGTCAAAACACTGCGCGCTCCAATTGCGCCCAAAATGCATCCAGAACGACGTATCGCGGGGATCTAAGGGCCGTTCGGATGGCGAGGCGATAATACCTTCAACGGGATTGTACCAGGTATTTCTGCGAACATCGAAATAAACCGGAAGAATCTGCAAATGGCCTCCGGGAAGCTCAGTGATATACCACTGCGTATCCCGGTCGCCAATCGTGTATAGCACCTCGTGGGTACCTTGCGCCCCATCGGCCCCCGGCGTCGTGATGTAATAGCGACCATTTTGAAGGCTCATCGTTGAAGTAACACCACCGAAAGTATAGGTATTATTCTCACTGAAATCGCCCTTAACAGTCTGCGGAGTCGCTTCTTGCATAGAGGTCGCATGCGTCGTGCGCTGCCATTGTTGATACGCTTCCATATGGCAACTCGCACAGCGATGTACACCGACGAACTCCGTAGATACATCGGGTTGAGATGGCTTACACGCCAGACAGGCACCGACCAGAAGAACCCATATCATTTTTTTCATCGGCATATTCCCGTCACAAAAAACAGATGGGAGAAACCCTTGATTTTATCCCCTAAACAAAATATCATCTCATATGGCAGGCGTCACGCAAAAACTGAAGATATACCTGATAATACTAATCCTGATAGTCGGATGCGACTCTGCGAAAGTACATCAAGTGGGCGAAGCCGTGCCCGCCAATCGCGCGACCCGGATCAAAGAAGTCCTGGATCGTCCATCCGTATTTCTGGAACAGCGAGTCGTGCTATCGGGTCGCGCGGGACAGGTATGCCAGCACATGGGATGCTGGTTTGTACTACAAGACAGCACGCAACATATACTGATTGACCTGGAACAGGGACGGACCATAACCGTCCCCCGCAATATCTCTGGCGACTCCCTGCGCGTCGTAGGCGTCGTAAAACGCATCGCAGGCGATCTGCGCCTGATGGGAAAAGGCGTAGAAATCCATCGCAAAAGGGCAAAAATTTGGTCATTTTTCAATTTATAAGCGTCGTCCTGAAAGAACTGCGCCGACACCGCACGCGAAGTGCTCTAACCATAAGCGGCGTGGCCCTATCCGTCTGCGTCCTGGTCAGTCTCCTGGGTCTGGGAATCGGATACCGCACATCCCTCATCCACAGCATTGACCGCCTGGGCTATCACGTACTGGTCACCTCAAAAGGATGCCCCTACGAAGCCGCGACCCTGCTGATGCAGGGTGGGGTAATACCAATGTACATGGATGAAGCCATCCACCGGGAAATTCTTCGAGACGCCGATGTGGCGACCACAACGCGGTTATTCCTCGGATCGCTCCCCGTACACCGGGAGGGATTTTCCCTGATAACGGGAATAGAAGACAGCTTTCTGGAAATGAAACCCTGGCTGACCTTCCAGCGGGGCGAGTGGTTCAACGAAGGCGCGACCGACGAGGTAATACTGGGCTACAGCGTAGCGGCGTATTATCGGAAAAACATCGGGGACGACTTTCCGCTCAAAGGACTGGGACAAACATTCCGCGTACGCGGGGTTTTTGACCGCAGTGGAACGCAGGACGACGGCACCATCTTCGTCCCACTCGGGGTAGCGCAGCACCTCTTCGACAAAAAAGAGAAACTCACAGGCATCGGCGTAAAATTAAAAGACCTGTCCAGAATAGACGAATTTTCGGAACGCGTATTCGAAATACCCTCGGTACAGGTTATCACCATGGCGCAGGTCCAGCGAACCCTTCTCGACCTCCTGGGCACGGCGCGGTTTTTCATCGGAACAGTCGCCATCGTAGCCGTGGCAATTGCAGTACTCGGCGTAATGAATACCATGCTAATCGCGGTCTTTGAACGGACTCGAGAAATCGGCGTAATGCGAGCAATTGGCGCATCCCGGGGCGACGTATTTGCATTGATCTGTGCAGAGGCACTGACAATCTGCACCATAGGCGGAATCGCAGGTGGTGGAATAGCGGTCCTGGGCAGCCGCCTGGCATCTGAAGCCGTACGCGCGATCCTGCCATTTGCTCCCTCAGGCGTACTGGTGCAAATTGATGGCATACTACTAATCGGCGGGATCTCAATGGCAGTCGGCATGGGCATACTGGCTGGAATCATACCGGGGTGGCGGGCTTCCCGCCTGCATCCCATTGCGTGGATGCGCTAAAATGTCGGCTATTCTCGCACAGAGACTCACGCGGATATACCGCCGTTCAGCCGAAGAAATCGCAGCGTTATCCGGTGTAGATCTAATCGTAGAACCCGGCGAATTTGTAGCCATCACAGGCGCGTCGGGCGCGGGAAAAACAACCCTGTTGAATCTTCTGGGGTGTCTGGACCGCCCCACATCGGGCCTCTTGAAATTGCTGGGTCGAGATGTATGCGCTTTGCGCGGCAAAGACCTGGAAACCATGCGACGACAACACGTGGGATTCGTATTTCAAGACTATTGCCTGGTACCCACATTGACCGTCGAAGAAAATGTGGCACTCCCCCTCCTCTTTTCCCGCGCCCTACATCAACGCGACCGGATAAGGGACTTGCTGGCGCGCGTGGATTTGCAACACCGATCAGATCACCTGCCCCGCGAACTATCGGGGGGCGAACAGCAACGGGTAGCCATTGCACGCGCACTCGTAAACAACCCCGAGATCTTGCTCGCAGACGAACCGACTGGTAACCTGGATTCAAAACGAGGAAATGAGATTGTGGCATTATTGCGAAATATGAACCAATTGACAATCGTGCTATCCACGCACAACCAGGATCTGGCAAATCGAGCAGATCGACAGATAAAACTCGTAGATGGACGGGTGGTCTGACATGATTGTACTCCTTCTGGCGCTAATTGCCCTGTCAATCGGATGCGGTGAGCAAAAAACACCTTCTCCGGGCATGCGGATGGATTATACTACGCATCTCCAGCAGGGAATAGAAAGCATGCGGCGGGCGCAGTACGAAGCGGCTGAAGCCGAGTTCCGCCGATGTATTCAAATCGACTCCACACAAAGCGCGGCCTATCTTCACCTGGGCAAAGTACTCGCAATCCAAAACCGCTCCGAAGCGATAACCGCATTTGAGCGAGCAGTAGCTCGCAATCCGGATGCAGTTGAAGCGCGAACCTGGCTCGCGCGGCTTTACCGATCACAGCGGGAACCCGCCCGCGCAGCAGCACAATTTGAAGCGGCCCTTGCGAGACAACCCCTCATGCTGGACGTGCGAAAAGAATACGTCATCTGGTTGCTGGGCGGGGAAACCATCTGGTTTGAAAATCAAAAAATGGGAAGTAGCGGACAGATCCTGCCCCTGAACGACTCCCGCATCTTGCTGGAACGCGCATTTCACCACGCCGATAAATTATCCGACAACGCCATAAACGATGCAGAAGCGCGCTATCTGGCTGGCCTCGCCCTTCTGAGAATGGGAGATTACGAAGCGGCAATTGAACGCTTGAAAGTAGCGATGCAAATGCAAAAAGACCGCCTGGACCTGCGCGTACCGGATCGGCTGGGCGTAGCCTATTACCGCGCGGGACATTATCGAAAATCAGCCGAAACATTCTTAAATTTGTTGCGCGCCCTGCCCGAAACAGACGAATGGTTTTTCCGCACCCAGTGGAATTTGAAACAAGCCTATGACAAACTCGGCGGTTATCCCTGGTCGTTGTGGTCCTATTATCGCTTTGACCAGCGCCCCGAATCCACAGACACGCTCGTGCGCTTTACAGATGTGGCCCGCGACCTGGGCGTAGCCAAATTGGACGGAGCCGGACCGAGTGCCTGGGGAGATATCGACGGCGACGGCGACCTGGATCTGCTGGCGCAGGGATGCGACACATACCTCGCATTTTACCGCAATGACGGAACGCGATTTGTGGATATCAGCAACCAGATCGGCCTGAAAGACGTGGATTCGGGATTTTCGGGAAATCTCGTGGATTACGACAACGACGGCGACCTGGACCTCTACATCGCCCGCAGCGGGTGGTCTGGCCCTGGGCCAAACGCGCTCTACCGCAATGACGGCGGCCAATTCACCGATATATCCGCATCTTCGGGCACAAATGATGGGGGATCGGGATTTGTCTCCCTGTGGGGCGATACGGACAACGATGGCGACCTGGATTTATTTATAGCAAATGGCATTGCCGGAGACGGCTCCTCAAATGCGCACTACCGCAACAATGGAAACGGAACATTTGTCGAAACCACAAACGAAGCGGGCCTTCATTTTGACCTGGGCACAGTGGGCGCAGCCTTTGGCGATTACGACAACGACGGAGACCTGGACCTCTTTACAACCGGCTTTGAGACGCCCAATGCCCTGTATCGAAATCGCGGCGACGGCACATTTGTCGATGTGGCCCAAGCCTCCAACGTCGCCGGAAGCGGCACACTTCGAGGCTATGTATCGTTCTTCTTCGACTACGACAACGACGGCGATCTGGACATCCTGACCACCTGCCTTGCCGGATTCAAAGAGAGCTTAGAGGGACAGCGAATCAGCTATACTGCGCCCACCGACCCGGCCTATCCAACGCCCAAGCTATACCGCAACGAGGGCCAGGCCGAAGGCTGGCGCTTCACAGATATATCCTACGAAGCGGGATTTATCTATGCCCACGGCGTGATGGGCGGCAATGTGGGAGATATAGATAACGACGGGTACCTGGACGTGTACTTCGGGACGGGTGATCCGGACCTGGGACGGCTGGAACCAAACCGGTTTTATCGCAACAATGGAAACGGGACATTCACCGACCTGACCGAATACGCGGGAATGGGACACCTGGGCAAAGGACACGGCATCACATTTGCCGATTACGACGCAGATGGCGACCTGGATGTGTACGCCCCACAAGGCGGATGGTACCACGGGGACCTATTCGAAAACGCGCTTTACCGCAACGAGTCGGAAAATCAGAATCGCTGGTTACAGGTCACACTCCAGGGACGTCAAAGCAACCGATCAGGCATAGGCGCAAAATTGCGCCTGACAGTCGGAAACCGCACCCTGTTCCGGGAGGTTCCCGGAAGTGTCGGATTCGGGTCAACCGATCCCTATGCGATCCATTTTGGACTGGGAGAAGCCGACCGCGCAACGCGCCTAAAAGTAATCTGGCCCAGCGGAACAGTGCAGATCGTAGAAAACCTGTCCACAGGACAAATTGTGAATATTACAGAACCCATACCCTGAGAGATGGGGTTTGCGAACATGGCTTCGGCACCGGAACCTGAAAGAAAAGCATCAACAGCATCTGAATCGCTCACCATTCGGGCTTTTGTACTGGGGCTGATCACAATTGCGGGCATGTGTTTGTACGCGACCTACTTCGGGCGAAATCTGATGAAAAGCTTCGTGCCCGTCACCGCGTTGCTGCCCCTGGTATTGTGGGTGGGAATCAACACATTTTTAAAGTTAATTTTGCCTCGCTTTGCCCTGTCGCGCACAGAGGTAATGGTGATTTTTGGAATGGTCTGGATGGTGGGCACCGCACCGGCAGTGGGCTGGGCCGGGTACTTGATCACAGATATTTCAGCACCATCCGCTTTTTCTTCACCGGAAAACCGATTCTGGGAGGTCGTAGGAGCCTATATGCCCCGCTGGCTGTTTTTTGAACCGGGAGATATGGTGGTAGAAAAGCTGTACGTAGGACTGGGATCAGAGGAATCCATCCCGTGGCGCAACTGGCTAACCCCGCTGTTCTGGTGGTTTGCCGGAACTGTAGCACTGGTAATGGCTGGCTTTTTTGCAAGTGTGTTGTTTTACAAACAGTGGGTGGAACGTGAACGGCTGACATTTCCCCTGGCGACAATGCCCCTGGAACTGCTCCGGGAAGAACCCGCACACCGATTGCCCATCGTGTTCCGAACGCCCGTTTTCTGGATGGGTTTTGCGTGTACAGCCGGCGTAATTTTCTGGAATATTGCCGGGTATTTTATTCTCACAATTCCGCGCATCGGGATCTACGATCACTACTTGACCAAAGCCGTGCATATCGGGCGCGATTTTCCGACCTTATACCTGAGGATTCAGCCCCTTTTGATGGGACTGGCCTACCTGTGTCCGCTAAATATACTGCTGAGCGTGTGGACCTTTTTTGTGCTCAATATTTTCAAACAAGCACTGATGGATCGAACGGGATTTACAGTGGGCATGCAGGGACAGGCAGCAACTTCGGGAGAAATTCGGATGCTGGAGGCGCACGGCGCACTGGTATTTCTCGTGATCTGGTCGGTCTGGGTGGCCCGCGGACATCTAAAAGAAACCCTGCAAAAGGCATTATCAGACGACCGGAGCAAAGACGATGGAACGCCCGTGACCTACCGCACGGCCTGGCTGGGATTCAGCGCGGCATTTGCATTTCTCACGGGCTGGATGATATCTCTGGACATGCGACCCATCGCGGCACTGCTACAGCTTTCACTGTTTTTCGTGATCTACTTTGGCGTGACCAAATACGCGGCAGCCACGGGATTCGTATTTCTATCACCCCAGGGGCAGAAAGGAGGACCGATACTAAAGACGCTTCTGGGAACAGCCAATTTTTCTCCCTCCGATCTGACGGGGATAATGGTGTTAAACCGCGGCGGATTGGCTGCGCATTCGGGTCGAATGCTATCGATACCGGCCATTCCACATTTTTTTCGACTATTGCAACAAGCCCTGAAGCGCCGTTTTCTGGTGGTATGTGCTCTGCCTATCTCTCTGCTCGCCGCCTATGCCATAGCCTGCGGTGCCCAGCTTTATTTGTGTTATACGGAGGGCGGCCTAAACGCAGCCTATATGTACGATTGGACCGTAATGCTGAGGCAGGTAGGCATAATTGAGGGGACAGAACCCACATATTTTGACTTTCAAAAACTGCTGGTCTGGCTATTCGGAGTCGGAGAAGCGGGCCTGCTGACATTGCTGAATACCCGGTTCGCTTCCTGGCCGATTCACCCCGTGGGACTCGCCTTCCCGAGTCATACGTACGGATTCGCTATCTTTCTCGTATGGCTCGTTAAGGCCCTGACCCTCAAATTTGGAGGCGTAGGACTTTACCGGCGATCGATGCCATTTTCCTATGGAATAGTAGTGGGGTACCTGTTGGGCGTGGGCGTATCGAGTGTCGTAGATGCGATCTGGTTTCCCGGAAGTGGACACTTTGTACACGGATGGTAAGCCTATTCCTCAATGACCAGAATCTGATTCGGAGACAGATTGCTCAGAGTTTGGGTGCGCCCAGAGGGCCACCAGACATCGAGGCGGTCAATCTGTTCGGCATCGCCCAGACCGAAGTGGAGGCGCGGATCCCCTGAAGAGAGATACCCGGATTGACTTCGCACCTCTCGAGATTGGGTACGCCCACCTGTAGTAAGAGTGACGCGAGCACCTATCGCACTGCGACTCACGCTTTTTAACTGGACAATGACCCATGGATGGACAGGTAGGGTATCATTCCGATAGAGATGCGGACGGGCATCGGCGACGAGCACAACCAGATCCAGATCACCATCGGCATCTATATCGCCCAGTGCCGAACCCCGGCTGACAGCGGGCAATGTGAAACCCGCCGATTCGGAAACGTCTTCAAAAACACCTGCGGTATAGCGGAAAAACTGATCGGTCTGAGGATAGGACTCGGCAGAAGAAAAATCCGATACATTGGGAAAAATATGACCATTGGCGACAAAAAGATCCAGATCGCCATCGCTATCCGCATCGAAGAGATGTGTGCCAAAACCCAGGGGAAGAGTACTCGGTCCCACAAGACCCAGGCGGGCACTGGCCTCTGCAAAAACACCCTGTTCTGTGTGGTGATAAAAAGCATTTGACTCATAGGAAAAATTGGTAACAATAAGATCCGTGCGCCCATCGCCATCCACATCGCCAGCATCCACGCCCATGCCAGCCTGTGGACGACCCGAAGCACTTGTGCTCACACCCGATTTGTGGCCGACCTCAGTAAAGCGATCGCCATCATTTCGATAGAGAAAATTGGGCGTCGTATCATTGGCGATATAGAGATCGGTATCGCCATCCCGGTCGTAATCCAGCGTGAGCACGCCCAGACCCTTGCCCCGGGGATCGGCGATACCAGCCCGCTGAGAAATATCTTCAAATGTGCCGTCACCATTATTCAGATACAACAAATCGGGAGCACCTCGAAACCGATACGGCGCGCAATAAGTCCGCACACCACTGCGTTCACACACCGGCTCTCGGGCGGGATCGTAAGTGAGATAGCGCACCACATAGAGATCCAGATCCCCATCGGCTTCAAAATCGAAAAAAGCCGCCCCCGCGCTCCATCCGCCTGCGGCTACATTCGCCTGCCGGGAGGCGTCTTTGAAGGCGGCGTTGCCATTGTTCACATACAGAATATTTTCGGGATAACCGGTAACATAGAGGTCCAGATCTCCATCATTATCCGCATCGCCCACAGTGCAACCCATGCCATAGCCCCGGCCGGGCGCACCTGAAGATTCGGTAATATCGGTCAGGCGAATCGTTTTATCCGTATCATTGCGATACAGCGCATTGTTACCCTGAACCGGTTGCCCGGGCAGATTGGCACCATTGACAAGATAGAGATCCAGGTCCCCATCGCCATCCGCGTCGAAAAGCGCACAGCCGGAACCCATCGTCTCGATATAGTGCCATCCGCCCCTGGCTCCGGTACTGTGGACAAAATGGATCCCCGCCTTCTCCGCCATTTCAGTAAAACGGATGGCATCAGCGGCAACAAAATGGGGCACACAAAACAGGAACAGGAACAACGCGGCGCGAATCATGGTCATTGTCCCTCTTCCATGCGGCGAATAAAATCACGGATGAGATTTGCATCGGGATGATCCGGACGAAGCCTGAGAACCTTCCGAAAAGCGGGCAGCGCGTCTTCCGGACGATTCGCCCGCAGACAAGCCATGCCCAGGGCGTGTTGAATATCGGCATTCTCGGGACTGAGACTGGCGGCTTTGCGGTAGGAATTAATCGCTTCGTCCAAAAGCCCGGCATCCTCAAAAGCGCGGGCGCGGTTCAGATAGGTACTGACCTGCTCAGGCTGCTTCTGCAACCGCGCGATCTCGCGGGCAATAGCCAGAGAATCGGGGTGTCCGGGACTGAGTTGAAGACCCGTTTTGAGAGCAGATACAGCCGCGGTTTTTTGCCCAGCCTGCAAATAGACCATGCCCAGACCGAGATGTGCGTCTCCATCGTCGCCCTTAAGCGCAATGGCTTTTCGGAAAGCCTGAATCGCATCCGGATACTGCTTCAAATAAGCCAGAGCCTCGCCCAGATAGCGGTGAGCATCGGCATTTTTAGGCGTCAGGCGCACAGCCTCTCGAATGGATGAAAGGCCCTGCTCATAGCGTCCCATATCCAGTTGCAGACTCCCCAGAGACAGGTGAATATCGGCCAGATGGGGATTGAGACGCAGCGCTTCTCGAAAAGCATTTTCCGCCTCTTCAAAACGCGCGGCATTTCGATAGGCAATACCCATATTGTGATAGATGAGCGGATCTTGCGGATAGATCCGGCGGGCAGTGTGCAGAGTGCGAATAGCCTCCTCAAAACGCCCGGCCTCGGTATGGGCAATGCCCAGATTAAAGTGCAAATCCGCATAATCGGGATTGAATTGAGCCGCCTGTTTGAAGGCAGCGACCGCTTCATCATAGCGGCCCAGAGCTTCATAAGCGCGTCCCAAATTAAAATGGGCATCGGCGTGCTCTGGATTGTGCGAGATGGCTCGCTCTAAAACTTCGGTCGCCTGATCGCGATGCCCCATCTCGATATAGACAACACCCAGATTGTAGTGTGCATCGGCATTTTCGGGAGACAGGCGAATAGCCTCTTTAAGCGCGTCTTCTGCGCGGGTGAGGGATTGCGTATTGGCAAGGGCAATGCCCAGCGTCAGATAGGCGACCGCGAAATCCGGCTTGAGACGAACCGCCGTCTGCAAAGGCGCAATAGCAGCCTCGTGATTGCCCTGAAGATGGTGTAGAATACCCAGATTGTAGTGGGTAATGGGATCATCGGGTTTAAGGCGGATCGCGTCCCGAAACGCAATAGCCGCGCGATCGGGCTGCCCCAAACTGGCATAAGTCACTCCCAGATTGTAGCGGGTCAGCGGATCATCCGGCTTGAGGCGGACCGCCGTCTGCAATGCACCGAGTGCCTCTTTGAACCGGCGTTGCGCGACAAAGAGCAAACCCAGGTGACTGTGGGCATCGGCATAATCGGCATCCTCGGCAAGGGCGCGGTCGAGGTGATCGCGCACAACATCCGGATCCTTGGCATCGCCAGTCAGCATACTCCGGGCGCGCACCCAGTGGGCATAAGCCCGAACCGATCGGGTGGGTCTGCGAAGAATCGCCGTCCATTCCATATCGGTAGCACTGAGATCAACGCCGTCCAGGAAGCGGCGAACCACGCTATCCTGCAGGGCAAACAGGGAATCGAGCGGACCTCCCACCCCGCCCAGTTCCAGAATATCATCGGTATCAACCCGCAAAACGCGGGCAGAGATCTGGATCTGGTCTCTCTGCAGCCGACAGGCACCGTACAGGACCAGTGTCGCACCTGCCGACTGGCCAATCTGCACAGGCGTCTGATATTTAGACAAAGCGGCATTCAGCCGATCGGAATCGACCATTTGCAGCCCCGACACGCGGCGGAGCTTATCCGACAAACCCCAGGCCATACCCTCCGAGAGCCAATCGGTATTCGCCTCTTCAAAAGGCAAAACCGCGACCACCGGGCGACTGTGAGCCGACAGAGGCATTAGCAGAATAAAAAATAAAATAATGACGCGCATGAAAAACTCCTGGACAGTTCAATTCACAATCTAAGGCGTGTATGCAAAAAATGCAATTGCCGCCTTACCTGAAGAGATCGTTTGTCAATCAGCCACCACCTGGAAAAAACAGCGATTCCATTTTGGTTTTTTGTTATACTTTATATACACCTTGCGGAGAATCACATCTCTTGTGAACACAACACAATGAAAAATTATCACTTCTATTTTGCGCTTGGCCTTTTTATCGGACTGTGCGGAGCCGGAACGGTACACGCCCAGGACGCCGAGTCGATTTACGCTCGAGCCTTGAAAGTCTCGCACAAAGACAGTTTAAAACAGGCCATCAAAGACCTGGAAAAAATCGCCGAACAACAACTCCAGCCTGCGCGGGTGCTGACCCTGATCGGACAGCTTCACCTCCAATCTAAACAGGCCGACGACGCTATCAAAGCATTTCGCAAAGCAGTGCAGGCCGATTCGGCGTGGGTAGAGGCACACCTGGGCTCAGGGCTCGCCTACCTGGATCTGAAAAACGACTGGCGGGGTGCCCGCCCCCATTTGCAAAGAGCCGTAGCACTGGATTCGACCCGGGCAAAAATGTATTACCATCTCGCCCGCCTCTATCGAATATCAGAAACAGGCGATGCCATAAAAGCGGCGGGACGGGCGATTCAGATCGACCCCGAATACGCACCGGGATATTTGCTACTGGGTCAACTCTACCAGGACGACAAATTGGATCAGGTAGCGGTTTATTATTACGACCAGTACCTCAAACGCCAGCCCAAAGACCAGGAAGCGGCCTATTTGTTTATCCGCAGCCTGGCCGAATCGGGCAAAAAGGCAGAAGCCGAACGCCTGCTGGGTCGGCTGGAAGACCCTCGAGGCTATGCGGTCCTGGGCCAAATACTCATGGAGCGGGGTAATTTCGAAGACGCGCTCATAGCTTTTGAAGAGTATATTTCCACACTATCTGAAGAGGAGGGAGGACTCTACTGGGATATCTCAATTGTAGCTACGCCCAGAGAAACGGAGGCCTATCGGCAGACCCCGCCAGAGCGTCGGAGAGATTTCCTGCGAAGATTCTGGCTGAGAAAAGACCCCTTGAAAGCCAGTGGCGGATTGATGCGCTGGTGCGAACACTATCGGCGGGTACTCCATGCGCGGGAAAACTACGGACGAAAGCAGTTCCCCTATGACCGGCGCGGAGAAGTCTATATCCGCTACGGAGAACCAGACCACCGCTCCACTTCCCGCTCATTAAACCTCAACATACCCCAACCCGTTGAGATCATCCAGACGGAACTCGCCCGCCGACTCTACGGTCCCGATGGTGTACACCACACATTTCTGGGACCTGTATATCCAGTGCGAACAGAACGATTTATAAACATCATCGACGAAGACAACCCCGAACTGGACGACCTGCCCCGCATGCCCTTTGAAGGCTCCATGCAAGCCCGCGCGGGCATGGCGGCTGAAGACACCCTGGGATTTTACGGATACAAACCAGTGACAACGGGCATTGCCGGGATGACCGTAAAGTGGGAAGTGTGGTTTTACACCCGCATCGGCGGAGGCATTGAAGTGGTATTTACCGACGAATTTACCTCCGGGCGTTACGATTACGCGCCGCCGCCCGTTCTGACCACAGAAGACCGAAACCGCCTGGAACGGGTTGGGCACGACCAGACACTGCGGATATCGCGACTGTTCTCGGAATATTCGCCAGCCACCTTTATGCCCCGCATCACCCGGGATATACCCGAGGTCTATAACATCAGTTATTACGAACCACTGGATTTTCATTTTGATACAGTGGATTTTAAGGGAACAGACGACAATACAGAAATTCGGGTATTTATGGGCGTCCCCACCCGCAACCTCTATGTACAGGGTGCTGGCGATACCGCGCGGGTACAGCGGCGGGTAGCCCTGATCAACGAGCGCTCTGGAAAAGTCTATCGCGTACAGGGCGATGTGGAAGTCATGGCACCACGGGGCAGCAGATCCGTACTGGTGGAAGAATTTCCAATGGACGTACCTCCGGGCGATTATATGCTCGCCGTTCAAGTCTGGCGCCCAGAAGCGGATTTGATGGGCGTTTATCAAAAAGCTGTACCGGTAGATTCATACAACCGGGATACACTGATGGTCAGCGGCGTCCAGGTAGCCCGCGCAGTGGCTCAGGTAGATTCGGGAACCACGGGCCAGTTTGTGAGATTGGGCTTCCGGGTAGATCCCTCACCGGGTCGGATATTTTACCAGGAAACATCGCTTTTTATTTATTTTGAAATCTACAATTTGCTGCGCGATTCATTTGGACAGACGCGCTACGAAGTCGCCTATACAGTGCGGGACGCCAATCACACGCCGCTACTGATCCGCGCGTTGTCCGGACTGGGCCGGATGCTATCGGGCGGTAGCAGAGAGGAAGTAACAATTCGGTACGAGCAGACGGGAACACAAACGAAAAGCGAAAATTTTGTAGAACTGGATTTAGGAGATATCGCACCCGGTCAACACGAAGTAGTCGTAGCCGTAAAAGATCTAAACCGCGACATTGAAGTATTCAAAACAGCCCGTTTTTACGTAGTGGAAGCAAAGGCCCAAAGCGAATGAACAATTCTATGGAACAAAATGGATTCCGCGCCTTTGTGGTACTCGCGCGACCCTTCACACTACTGGCACCTGCCGTCGGATTTCTCGCGGGATCGGCAATGGCTACCGGCGGAGAGATCCCTACAGCAGGTCTAATAGGCACGCTGGCTGTTACAATCCTGAATGCGGGATCAAACATCATCAACCAGTGCTGCGATCTGGAAATTGATCGGATCAACAAACCCATCCGTCCCATGCCCTCGGGAAGCGTATCCATGCACGGGGCGGCACTGCTGGGAACCGCGTGCTATATCATCGCCCTGGGCCTCGCCTATCTGGTGCATCCCCGGCTGCTGGGCATCTTCGCGGTGGGCGCATTGCTCACACTGGCCTATTCAGCACCGCCCTTGCGGCTAAAACGGCACGCACTCTCTTCGAGCCTGGCACTGGGATTTGGACGGGGATGTTTACTACCCGTAGGAGGATGGGCGGCTGTGGAACCTATATGGCATCCGGCGCCCTGGTTTGTGGGCCTGGTATTCGGCCTCTACGTGTTTGGCGCCAGCAACACCAAAGATTTCGCAGATGTGGAAGGAGACCGCGCCTTTGGCATGAAGACCCTACCCGTACTATTGGGACCCCGGCGAGCAGCCTGGATGATACTGCCTTTTCTGGTATTGCCCTTTGCGCTCATTCCCATTGGTGCGATGTGGGAATGGGTGCCGTCGAGCGCGCAGTGGCTGGGCTTTCTGGCACTTTGGGGCGGGTATGTCGGCTGGTTGATGTTGAAGCGTCCCGAGGCTTTGACATTTGAATCCAATCACATTTCATGGAAACACATGTATTTGCTATTAATGGCGGGACATGTGGGGTTTGTGTACGTATTTGCAATCGGCTAACGCGGAGGTTTGCCATGGCGACGGAACTGACATATCACGACCATGCGCGAGACTTAAACCGGGAACTGCGGGCGGCAATACCAAAAGAACGGTTGACACACCTGCACCAGCGGCGACCCTGGCGACATTTTTGGATCGCCTTCCGGCAGACAGCACTGCTGGTGGGACTACCCGTCTGGATTTACCACGTCGATTCATTCTGGGCCTGGTTTCCCGCAAGCGTACTCCTGGGATTCGTAATTTTCAGCTTCTCCGTTTTGCTACACGAATCCGTACACCGGTGCATTTTCCGCAAGAAACACCGCCTCAACGACCTCCTGGGGCTTGTGTACGGGTGGATTTCCGGGCTGGCATCTTCACAGTTCAAGCGGTGGCATCTGGACCATCACGATCACCTGGGTTCGACGCACGCCGACCCCAAACGCGCGCACCTGTCACCCCGCATCAACTCGCCTTGGTTCAAGCTGCTTTACTGCACGCCAATGCTATTCCCCATTTATTTTCGGGCAGTAGCCGAAACCTTCAAAGGCTATCCAGAGCAACTCTGCCGCCAGATCAAACGAGAACGCACAGTGGGCATCATCCTGCACCTGGGAATCCTGACGTGGTTCTGGACGCTGGACCCGTGGTTTGCTTTCAAAGCGCATATTTTTCCGGTATTTTTTATCTTTCCCATTGCTTTTACGGTCAACCGGTTGGGGCAGCACTATGTGATAAATCCGGATGAAATCGCCAACTGGACGACGCTAATGCGAGCCAATTGGATATGGAATTTTCTCTATCTGTTTTCGACATATCACCTGGAACACCACTATTTCCCGGGCGTACCATTTTACAACCTGAGGAAATTGCAAAAAGAACTGGAACCCTTTTTTCAACGAAAACAGATGGTATTTTTTTCCTACAGTCAGGTGCTCTATCTCTGGTTTATCAAAAATCACGCACCCCATACGCAGTCGAATCTCATAATATAAAACAAGAGGAGCCATGAAAACGCTTCTGCTTTTTGTGCCCTCTGCTGTGGCGATAGCTCTGCTGATGTGGCACGCCTGGTCCCATCGGGGCCGCCGCATTGCGCTGAGCTTTTTCATCTCGGCATTTCTATTTGGCGCCGTGCGGGGAAATGTGATTCACTGGATCACAGTCGAATCGCAGGGGGGCGTGATGCCCTATGTATTCACGCAACCGGTAGTGCAGATATTTTCAGCGTCATTACAGGCAGTAATCGGATGGATCTTTGCCCTCTATGTGAGCTGGTGGCTAGCCGAGCGGGTGCTGGCGCGGATACCCGCGCTTAAAGGCGATTTAATGGCCACTGTAGGGATGACTTGCGTGGGAATGGCAGCCGTGGGATATGGGGTAGAAGGCGGAGCAGCAGCCGCGGGCTGGTGGCTGTGGAGCATACCGACGTACAATCGTTTCTTTGCAGGTGTACCAACTGTGGGGATAGCGGAATGGTTTGCGGTGGGATTCGAGTTCTTTATCCCCTATTTTCTGGCATTCTGTACGCCCTATCGGCGCAGGGTCTGGGCGCACGCGCTGTGGGGCGTATTTCTTTTTCACCTGTTTTTACACCTGTTTTCCGAGCCGATTTCACGTGCGGTACCTACGCAACCCTTTGTAATCTGGCACTGGATAAGCATCCTGACTCTGGGCGTTCTGGCACTGACCGGTACAGGCTCCACAACTGTGGAAACAGCCGAAAGCAGGCAAAGATCGCGGCACGTATTGATGTGGGTGTGCATAGGCCTGTTCACAGCGGTAATAATCGTAGCGCAGGTGGGCATTGGCGGACGACCAGATCTGTTAATTTCGCTGATCCCCCTCGCCCTGCTATGTCTAATGGCATTGCCAAAAGTATCAATGCCATGGATTCTGGCCTCTGCGGTTATCGCCTGGGTAGCTGAGGGGTTCGGTACGGGTTTTGTCACAACACCGGTAGCGGCGGTCTTATTCCTGCAGGGCCGCGCCTGGTGGGGCAGACAATGGCTTTTCCGCATCGGCGTAGTCGCATTATTTGTGGGCATCGGATTGGGCGTTTATCGCTCGGGAGTGGCATTGAGCCAGCAGTGCGCGGTTTACATGATGCACCTGGAACGTGCGGCGCGCCATGCGGGAAATGGTCGGATGGACATGGCCGCACGAGAGCAAGCAGCAGCCGACGCGCTGGCTCCCGGAGATGTAGAAGCCTATTTGCAAATCGGATATGCACTGGATCGGCGGGGATTTCTCGGCCTCGCCATTGCCCAGTTTCGCAAAGCCCTCGACCTGGAACCCACGCTTTTCACAGCGCATTACGATCTGGGGATGGCCCTGGAAAGATTCCGAGATACGGCGGGTGCAGAAGCGGCATTTCGCCGCTCAATCGAGCTGGCCCCCCGGTTCTACGACGGCCACGTGAAGTTGGGAACGCTATTGCTCAATCAGGGTCGCACAGACTCGGCACAGGTGTATTTCGAACGCGCGGTTCAAATCGACCCGACCCATCCGGACGCACGGCAGGGCCTGCAAATGATTCAAAACATAAAGGTCAAATAAATCAATTCTTAATCACAAAAATATCATCCGCCACAAGAAAGGGTTCGCCCTGACCAATAATTGGCGCCGAGATAACAGTACGATCGCCAGTATCGATATCCACGCGGTAGATAACGGTGCGATCTGCCACCAGAAGCTCGTCGAGGATATTAAAAGCGAGACCAGAGGGAATATCGGGCAATTCACCCTCGCCGGTAAAAGGGCTTGAAATAATAGTGCGGGCTCCACTGATAGGATCAATTCGGATAACAGCGGCCTGACCGATATCCGTGACAAAAATAGTGTTAAGGGTGCTCAAAACAATCCCTTCCGGATCCATCAGTCGGGGACCCTCACCCATTTCTGGACCGGAGACAACCGCGCGGTCACCACTATTGGGATCAATGCGGAAAATACGTCCCTCGCCCCCCTGCGAAACTGAGCCGACCGCCAATAGGAGACTGCCATTGGCATCCAGGGCAAACTGTTTTATGCGGCCAGTAAAGGGCGGGCCATCACCTCGACCGGGACCAGAAACAACCGTGCGATCGCCACTATTGGGATCAACGCGAAAAATAGTAGCAGATGGCTGATCGCCGACCAGGAGTTGTCCAGATGTTTCTCGCACCAGGCCGACCGGACCCAAAAACGCGGGACCTGAACCGATAATCGGGACATTGGGATCAATGGGGCTACCGCCTGAAGACACAATAAAAAGATCGCCCGTTCGGACATCGAACCGCAGGACAATGGGCAGACCGCTTCCAGAGAGAGTCATCAGAAGGTCGCCATGGGCATCCCGGGCGATCTGCCGGGGAACACCGCCGATGCTACTGGTAACAACGGTGCGGTCTCCCGTGCTGGGATGGATGCGAAACAGCGCGCGCTGGGCGGCATCTGTGAGCAAAATATCGCCCTCAGATAGCGCAGGGATATCTTCGGGCTGGAGACCCTTATCGGACGAACCACAGGCGACCGCGAAACAGACCAACCAAACCAGTAAGAATCGATTCATGAACGCATTCCTCATCGACAAACAGTTTGTGAATACCCAATGATACCGCAGCGGGTAGTCGCTGTCAACATAAGACACAAAGCCTTTCTCAGGAGACGTATGTGATCACTAAAAGCGGTTTATGGCTAATTATTCTGAGCTTTTTGGGATGCGCTTCCAAAGCCGACGATTGGGTACAAATTTTGGAACATCCCAATGCTGCAGAGCGTGCCCGCGCAGCGATACAGATCGGGGAAATAGGTGACCGACGTGCGGTTCCAGCTCTCATTCAAACCCTCAAAGACCGAGAACCACAGGTAAGATTGGCCGCAAGCGAAGCCCTGGGTAAATTGGGAGATCGGCAGGCAGTGGATTCGCTGATTGCGATTGTTCACGACCCAAATGTCATGGTGGGGCTGACCGCGGTCGAAGCCCTGGGCAATATCGGAGGCGAAAAGGCTGTAGAAACCTTACTGAGAATCGCGCAAGAGCGAGAAGGGCCCCTGAGCCTGGGCGCAATTCAAAGTCTGGGTACCGCAGGTGGCGACCGATCCATTCAGGCACTGACCACCGCGCTGACCGATAGGGCACGCGATGTGCGGTGGGTCGCCGCACTGACCCTTACCCGTACAAAAAATCAACAGGCCCTGGCACCCCTGATTGAGGCACTGCCGCAGGCGGACAGAGAACTGCGCCGGGTAATGGTATGGGCACTCAACACCATCGACCCATCGTGGCAAACTTCTGCACCTGCTCAAGAGGCGATCAATCGCCTGATTGACGGATTGAAGACGCCAAACCAATCGCGCTACCAGGTAGTTCAGGTACTATCGGAAATAGACGCCGAGTGGAAAACGCGTGCGGGTGCTACCATGGACTTTTTTGTCGCACAACTGGCGAACGGAGACCTGATCGCACGGATGCAGGCTATCGAGACCCTGGGGCAGATCGGAGACGCCCGGGTCGTTCCGTCTTTACTCGAGGCACTAAAAGATCCGAACCTGCAAGTACAGTATATCGCTATAAAAGCACTGGGCGAACTGCGCGATACACGAGCCGTCGAACCACTGGTAGAAGCCCTCGAACATCGTGATCCAGGCATCGTTTCAACTGCTGCACTGGCACTGGGCGAACTGCGCGATACACGAGCCGTCGAACCACTCATGGCCATCCTGTCCAATGCAGAACAAGGCGTATTTCGTCTGGGAACGATACAAACTCTGGGTGTGCTGAAGGACCCCCGTGCAACGGCTTTGCTAACTGATCAGTTAGACGATACATCGGTACAGGTTCGGCGTATTGCGACCGAGGCCTTGGGGGAAATTGGAGACCGCGGTGCCATCGCTCCCCTGCTGAAAATGCTGAACGATCAGTCAGCCGAAGTGCGCTGGGCAGCGGCCGATGCCCTGGGATCAATCGGCGATGCGTCTGTGGCAGATACTCTCATCTCGATTATCGGAAAAGGAAGGATATGGGCGCGGCGAATGGTGCGAGTGCTGGACCGCCTGGATACCAACTGGCGGGAACGAGAAGCGACTCTGCGAATAGAAATCTATTTTCTGGAACACATCGACCATCCCGAGCCAGAAGTACAATGGCGCTCTGCCGAAGCTCTGGGAGAGATCGCCACGCCGAGGGCGAGCCAGAAACTCCTGCAAGCCCTGGAACAGAAACGCACCCTGATCGTAGCAGCCGCGCACGCCTTCTTCATCCGAAACGGAATATCCGAATCAGAACCCCTGCTCGTCCAGGCCCTGCATCAGTATGGCACCGAGGAAATGGCTCTAACATATCTAAATGCCGATCACCCCGTACTCGCCAGAGCCGCACACATCTGGGCGCGCAGACAGGGAATGATATTGCTATCTTCTCCCGAACCGGGTAATATTCGATGGAACAGCGGCTAAAAATCAACTTATCAAATCGAGGAGAGTATCATGAGCAGTATATACGCAATTGCGACAATGGATACCAAAGGTGAAGAAATCGGGTATGTCGCCGAATGCATTCGAAACGCGGGCGCAGAGGTGACAGTCATAGATGTAGGCACGCAGAGCGACGCGCAAGGCGGCGTGCCGGATGTATCGCGGGAAACCATAGCCGCCTGTCACGCGGGCGGAACGGACGCCGTAATCGGACATACGGACCGGGGCGAAGCCGTAACAGCGATGGGAGAAGCACTGTGCGCCTACTTGCTGCAAGAATACGCCAAAGGCGACGTAGCGGGTATTATTGGCATTGGGGGCAGCGGGGGCACAGCACTCATCACGCCGGCAATGCAGGCATTGCCCATTGGCGTACCCAAAGTCATGGTATCCACCGTCGCCAGTGGCAATACCGAACCTTATGTGGGGTGTTGTGATATAGCGATGATGTACTCCGTGGTAGATGTAGCCGGAATCAACCGCGTATCGCGGCAAGTACTGGGCAATGCAGCGCATGCAATAGCGGGAATGGTCGTAAACACCGTTGCAGAGGCCGAAGACAAACCCACGCTTGGAATGACCATGTTTGGCGTAACAACGCCGTGTGTAACCATGGTCCGCGAAGCACTGGAAAAAGACGGATATGACTGCCTGGTATTTCACGCCACGGGGACGGGTGGACAGGCAATGGAAAAACTCGTCGAAAGCGGGATGATCGACGGCGTTCTGGATATCACCACAACCGAAGTAGCCGATGAAGTCGTGGGCGGCGTATTCCCCGCCGGACCTGAGCGAATGGATTGCATTCTCGCGCGCGAAATACCTTATGTCGTGAGTCTGGGCGCGCTCGACATGGTAAATTTTGGTGCCGTAGAAACCGTCCCCGAACACTTTAAAAACCGCACACTCCACGTACACAACGCACAGGTCACATTGATGCGGACGACAGCGGACGAAAACCGCCAATTTGCCGCCTGGATAGCGAACAAATTGAACCGATCAACGGTGCCAATTCAAATACTAATTCCGGAAAACGGCGTATCGTTAATCGACGATGAAGGACAACCCTTTCACGACCCAGATGCAGATCAGGCATTATTTGAAACCCTGGAAGCGCGCATCGAACAAACGGAAAATCGCCAGATCAAACGGCTGGCGAACAATATCAACGACCCGGAATTTGCAGCAGCACTGGTGGCGAGTTTCCAGGAAATAAGATAAACCACAAGGAGACAACAATGGCAGCAGAGAGCCGAACATCAATATTAGAACGCTTGCGAAAAAAAATCGCAGACGGACTGCCGATCATCGGCGGTGGTGCTGGCACGGGAATCTCGGCAAAATGCGAAGAAGCGGGCGGCATTGATCTAATCGTAATTTACAACTCGGGACGCTATCGCATGGCGGGGCGGGGATCGCTCTCGGGCGTCCTGGCCTATGGCAATGCCAACGAAATAGTAAAAGAAATGGCTTATGAAGTCATCACAGCAGTAGAACACACACCCGTACTCGCCGGGGTGAATGGAACAGACCCATTCATGTTGCGGGATCACTTCTTGCGAGAACTGAGAGACCTGGGCTTTGCGGGAATCCAAAATTTTCCAACCGTGGGACTCATCGACGGATTATTTCGCGCCAATCTGGAAGAAACCGGAATGGGCTATCACCTCGAAGTGGAAATGATCGCAGCAGCCCATGAAATGGACATGCTCACAACGCCCTATGCATTCAATGTCGAAGAAGGACAACTCATGACAGAAGCAGGCGCCGATATCGTTGTGGCGCATATGGGATTGACAACCAAAGGCACAATCGGCGCGCACACGGCAAAAACGCTCGATGACTGCGTGGAAGAAGTAAAGGCGATTTGCAACGCCTGCAAGTCCATCCGGGACGATGTGATCACACTTTGCCACGGCGGGCCGATTGCCGAACCAGAAGACGCCTCTTATATCCTCGAACGGGTTCCCGAAGTCGATGGCTTTTACGGCGCCAGTTCAATGGAACGCCTGCCCACGGAAGTGGCGATGACGGCTCAGGTCAAACGCTTTACCGAAATCCGCAGGTGAGCTAAACGCATGATATCTCTACCGCTAAGCGAGGAAATACAAAAATACACAGTCCCATGGCTGCAACTGGATTGGCCGATAGACTGGCCGCAAATTTTTGATCAGCCAGGCGACCTCGTCCTCGAAATCGGATTTGGCAATGGACATTTTCTATCCGATATGGCAACAGCGCGTCCCGATGCGTGTTTTGTCGGAATCGAGCGCGCCTGGGGATCCATGCGCCGATTATTCAAGCGGTTAAACGCCCTGAAATTAAATCATGTGCGCACAATAGAGGGTGACGCCGCATTTTTATTACAACATGTATTTGCCCCACAATCCCTATCGGAAATATGGATCAATTTTTCAGATCCCTGGCCCAAAGAGCGACACCACAATCGGCGTCTGATTCAAGATACATTTGTAAAAATACTGGCAGAGCGATTAAAGCCGGACGGCGGAGTGACCATAGCGACAGATCACGCGGATTACGCAACGTGGATCACCGATATATTGACGCGACAATCGGACCTGCAATCCATTTACGCAACCCCATCTGTTCACCAGTTACCCGGACGCACCCCAACCAAATACGAACAAAAAGCAATAGATGCAGGTGTACCCATTCACTATTTTGTCTGGCGTCGGAAATCGGAACTATCAGTCGAAACGCACATTCAAAAGGTCGGGAAAATGCCAAATATCGTATTAGAAGGCGCATACCATCGCGAAGAAATACTGAGGCTTATCGAACATGCCACAGATCAAGTGTGGCGCGAAACCCATCGGAATACACAAATCGTAATCAAAATGACAGAAATCTACTGCCAATTGCCCGACAATCACGGCCTCATCTCAGTCATGGTACGCGAAGGAGAACTCGCCCAGTACTTCGGCATATCCCTCTTATTTCGCAAAAATAATCAGTTATTGATCAAACTGGCACCAATGGGTCAGCCGCGCCCCACATGGGGAATAAAAAAAGCAGTGCAAAAAGTGGCAGACCTGATCTTAGAAACACATCCCCATTTGTGGCTCGCGTCGAGCACAGTGGGTCTGTGAGGAGAATGGCCAGAATGCAAACATCAAAACTGCGGCTCGGCGTGAGCACGTGTTTGTTGGGCGAAGAAGTGCGGTATAATGGCGGGCACAAGCACATGCCATTTTTGACA
The DNA here is from genome assembly GCA_026706845.1 of Gemmatimonadota bacterium. Classification (NCBI taxonomy): domain Bacteria; kingdom Pseudomonadati; phylum Gemmatimonadota; species Gemmatimonadota bacterium. The sequence goes on along the minus strand of JAPOXY010000020.1, from coordinate 14,047 downwards.
ACCGTATTGGGCAATTACGTCGAATGGGTACCAGTATGTCCAGAAGTAGAAATGGGAATGGGCATTCCGCGAGAAACCATCCGGCTCGAAGGCGACGCGGAATCACCGCGGCTCATTGCCCCAAAATCGGGCATAGATCACACCGCAGGCATGCAGACCTGGGCAGAAAAACGGCTCAACGAACTAACAGACCTGAATTTGCACGGTTATATACTCAAAAAAGATTCACCGAGTTGTGGGTTATTTCGCGTACGGGTATTTAACACAAAAACGCAGATACCCACGCGCAATGGTCGCGGACTATTTGCAAAAGCATTGACAGCCCGGTTTCCCTTATTGCCCATCGAAGAAGAAGGTCGGCTAAATGATCTGCCCTTGCGGGAAAATTTTATCGAACGCGTATTTGTCTATTACCGCTGGCAACAAATGTTGACCCATAATCCAGCACCCGGCGGCCTGGTAAAATTTCACACCGGAATCAAAATGAGCCTTCTATCACACAGCCCAGAACACTACCGCGAGCTGGGCCAACTGGTCGCACAGTCTTCCCGCGAAGATATAGCGCTTCAATACGGCAAATTGTTGATGGAAGGCCTGAAAGTAATGAGCACGCCGGGCAAACACGTAAACGTATTGATGCACTTGATGGGATTTATAAAAAACGAACTGACCACCGCGGACAAAAAAGAACTGCTCGACGTATTTGAATCCTATCGCCAGCGACTGCTCCCTCTCATCGTCCCAATTACATTATTGAAACACCATCTCAATCGCAACCGCGTACCAGACTGGGTACACGAGCAAACCTACTTAAATCCATATCCCATGGAATTGATGTTGAGAAACCACGTGTAAATGGAGACGTTATGTTTGAGGTGACAGGTGTTTCGAAAACATTTGGCGATTTGCAGGCGCTGCGCGAAGTTGACCTGAGCGTGCAGGCTAAACAGACGACGGTGTTAATTGGGCCGAGTGGATGTGGCAAATCAACCTTAATTCGATTGATGGTGGGACTGATCTGGCCCGACGAGGGCACGGTGAGTTATAGCGGACAAGCTCTGACGCCAGCAAATGTGTTGTCGCTGCGGCAGAAGATGGGTTATGTGATTCAAGAGGGGGGATTGTTTCCGCATTTAACAGCGCGAAAAAATGTAGCGTTAATGGCAAATTATCTGGGTTGGGCGGAGGATCGGATCGATTCTCGGATCGAGACATTGGCAACTTTAACGCATTTTCCAGCAGATGGATTGGATCGATTTCCAGGGGAATTGTCAGGTGGTCAGCGGCAGCGCGTGGGATTGATGCGGGCATTGATGCTGAATCCCGACGTATTGCTATTAGACGAACCACTCGGTGCCCTGGACCCGATGATTCGGGCGGATTTGCAATCGGATTTGCGTTCGATCTTTCAGACATTGGGCAAAACAGTAGTGATGGTGACACACGATATGGGCGAAGCGGGATTTTTCGGGGATCAGATTGTGTTGATGCGGGAAGGGGAGATCGTCCAGATTGAAAGCTTGAAAAATTTGATGCAGAACCCGGCGCATGAATTTGTGACGCAGTTTATTCATGCGCAGAGAAATTCGTTGGAAAGTATGGCGCCGGGAGAGATAGCGAAATGACGCGCACGCACTACACCACAACGTCAGTGAAATTCACCGCCCTGTGTATTCTATTTTCCTTTTTGTTCAGCACCTCAACCCAGGCACAAGAGATTGTCGTGGGGTCAAAGAAGTTCACGGAATCGGTCATTCTGGGTGAGGTACTATCTCATATCGGGCGCAGTGTAAACGCATCGGTTACGCATCGGCGCGAGTTGGGGGGAACGCGGGTATTGTGGAATGCATTGATTGCGGGCGATATTGATCTTTATCCGGATTACACAGGTACCCTGAGTCGGGAAATTTTGGCAGAAGAAAATTTGCGTAATGAAGCAGATATTCGCGCTTGGCTGGCAGAGATGGGCCTTGTGATGAGTCGCCCTTTGGGATTCAATAATACATACGTACTGGGCATGGTGGAAACAAGAGCTAAAGCACTGGGGATCCAGACTATTTCGGATTTAAAGAAGTACCCAGATTTGAAGCTGGGATTTGGTAATGAATTTATGGATAGAGGAGATGGGTGGCCGAGTTTGCGGAACCGATATGTGCTCCCGCATCAGAATGTGAGCGGATTGGATCACGACCTGGCCTATCGCGGGTTGGAGAGCGGTACAATTGATGTAATGGATATGTATTCGACAGATGCCGAGATCCAGTATTACGGGTTGCGGTCACTGGTGGATGACCTGCAGCATTTCCCCATTTACAATGCCGTCATTGTCTATCGGGTAGATTTGATAGACCGAGCACCTCAAGTGGTGAGAGAAATTTTAAAATTAGAGGGGCTGATCTCAGAAAAAAACATGATGGTCATGAATGCACAGGTCAAATTGGAGAAAAAGTCAGAAACCCAGGTTGCGGCTAATTTTTTAGCTCAGAACCTCAATGTACAGGTCAAAATAAAAAAAGAAACTGCTGGCGCTCGATTCTGGCGGCACACATGGGATCATTTGACACTGGTGGGAATTTCTCTTTTCGGGGCGATTGTGGTGTCAATTCCCCTGGGAATCGTGGCATTCCGATGGGCAAGAGGTGGACAACTTATCTTGGGATTGGTGGGCATCATTCAGACCATTCCATCCCTGGCGCTGCTGGTGTTTATGATTCCGTTATTGGGTATTGGCGGAGCACCTGCGATTGTGGCGCTGTTTTTGTACAGTTTGCTGCCCATAGTGCGAAACACATACGCGGGACTGCACGATATTCCAGTGGGGATACGAGAATCAGCAACAGCATTGGGTTTATCCGACTGGGCACAACTTCGATTGGTGACATTACCGATAGCCTCGCGGTCGATTCTGGCGGGCATCAAAACATCGGCTGTGATCAATGTGGGCACGGCAACATTGGGGGCGTTAATCGGCGCTGGAGGATATGGACAACCCATTTTAACGGGGATTCGGTTAGATGATATCGGTTTGATTTTACAAGGAGCTATACCTGCGGCATTGCTCGCGCTCATTGTACAGGGACTGTTTGAGTTATTCGAACGCGTATTTGTATCCCGCGGCCTGCGGTTGAAAGGCGAGATAAACGCTTAGAATTGCTATTTTTGAGAGGCGAGTAGAAACATGAAAAAGGTTTTGATATTTGGCAGCTTATTTTGTTTTTGTTCATTAGCGATTGCCCACGGAGGCGGGCAAGATTCACAGGGCGGTCATTTTGACACATCGGATAACACCTACCATTGTCATGCGCCTTCTGGATGCGTTGACCTTGACGACGTGTATTTTACAGTAACCGACGTGAAAGACGGCGATACAATAGACGTTACGCATTTAGGATACACAGTGACCGTGCGCTTGTTAGGAGTAGATACGCCAGAGACAAATCACCCATTCGAACCCGTTGGTTTTTACGGCCCCGAAGCGAAAGAATACACACGACAAAGACTGTACGGAAAAAAAGTAAAATTATCTTTTGACCACCAGCAAAAAGACGCTTTTGACAGGTTGCTCGTTTATGTGTATTTAGACGGCGTCTTGTTTAACCTTGAATTGGTAAGGCAGGGATATGGAGTAGCAGACGTTGAACACGAATACGAAAAGCGAAATGAGTTTGTATCAGCACAAGAGGAAGCAAAGGCCCAAAACAAGGGCGTGTGGAGTGATCCGAACCGCATAGCTCCTATTTTTACCGCGACACAAGACTCTCTTTTCAGGGCGAGACATGGCGATTTAGATTTTGACGGGACAATAAGTATTAGCGATTTTCTTTTGTTTGTCGCAGAATTTGGAAAGACGCTTATCGATGGTGCCTACCAATAAGAAACAGACAAACCCAATTCGTCTCCAGTTCCAGAACCACCTCAACCCGTCACGAGATTTTGCCGATAATCCCCGTGTGAAATCAGCTCTGGCGCATACGCGAACAGCGCGGGATTCCCACCTGTATGCACGTACACCACTGTAGAACCCTCTGGAATCTCTCCCGTCTGAATCCGGTCAATCACCCCCGACATCGCCTTGCTCGTATAGACCGGATCGAGCAAAATCCCCTCTGTCCGCGCCAGCAGGTGCAACGCATTTAGTCCCGCCTCCGTCACAATCCCGTAATTCTCACCCACGTACGCATCCGTATTCTCCAACTCCTCTGCCCGCAATCGAACATCCAGATCCAGAAGCTCTGCCGCCTCGTTAGCCACCTCTGCCAATCTCGCCTTCCGCTGTGCCTCATCCCCCTTGCTGGGCGAAAACCCCTGCGTCTGAATCGGCAACCCCAGCGCCTTCACGCCCAATGCCAGCCCCGCATGTGTCCCGTGCCCAGACGCGGTACAGATAAAATCCGCCCGTGCATCCATCGCTTCAAGCTGCGCCACAATTTCCAGCACACAGCCCACATAAGCCACCGTACCCAGCACCACCGCACGCTGCCCGATCAAATAGGGCTTCTCTCCCTGCGCCGTCAGTTCCTCCACAACCCGCTCCTTCACCTCATTCTGATCCACGCCATCCACCACCAGCCGTACATCCGCCCCCAGAATATTGTCCAGCAACTGATTGCCCTGAATACCCATCTGGCTGCGGTGATCGTGTCGGTTCACCAGCACGCACTTCATCCCCAGCCTGGCAGCCGCTGCCGCCGCCTGCCGCGCGTGATTCGACTGTGACGCCGCGCCCGTTATCAACGCCGTAGCCCCTTGCGCCACCGCATCTCCCAGCGCCAGATCAAACTTTCGCGTCTTGTTCCCTCCAAAAGCCAGCCCCGTCAAATCATCCCGCTTCACCATCATCCGCACCTTCCCACCCAGCGCCTCTGAAAACCGCGGACAATTGTCCAACGGCGTCGGCAAATCCGCCAATTCCGTACGCGGAAACCGATCAATAGCAGCCTGTAAATCCTCCCGTGTAACAGCCATGAGTCCCTCCAGAATTAGAATATATGTGCAAAACAGCCCGCAGGTCCTGACCCTCCTCGCACGCACTACCGTTCCACTTCCTTTGACAGCAACCCCGCTCGCAACGGTCCATACATCCCGTATTCCCACTGAAACTCGGCATCCACCACCACTCGCTCCACCTGTTCTCGTCGAACTGGCGCCGTCCCCAGGAGTTTCCCTTCCTGCCTGACACTGATCTCCGCCTCGCCAACCGTGAACAACAGCGTCGTCGGCTCTTCGCGCCACACAACCGGCACAGAAACATGCCCGGGCTTTTTCAACCGATGCACCACGCGGTACTCATCCCAAACCTCGTCATCGTGCAAAAACGCAAGCCGCATATCTCGCTCGGGACAACCCTTAGCACTCACGGAAAGAAAGAGTCCATCCCCCATCGGAGATAGTCCCGTAACGCGCTGCCCCCACTCATTGATCACGATATCGCCATCGTATTCTTCATTATACGCCACAACCCGATCTTCCCACGGATGATTCATCTCATCCGTAATTGGCGGACGCCGGAACATCCGCTTCACAAACTGCCAGTGATCCCTGTGTGCATCGTACCGCCACAACTCGGACCACGGCCAAACGCCCACATAGAGATCCCCGCCGTAAAACCCCGTTGTTTGCGCCTCTCGCACCCTATCCGACACACCTGGCATCACAGGCGGCCAATCCTCTATATGACGAACCTCCTCCCCATCGTAAATGAACAAATTACCCGTTGGATACTGCGACATCAACAGCTTATCATACCAATTCAGCATCGAATAAAGTTGAAAACTCACCCCCTCCAATGATGCGCGCAACACCTTCCACCTCTCCCCGTCAAACGCATATATCCCGCCCATATTGGACGAATTTACAATCTCATTCCCAAGCTGCCCAATGGCAAACGGCGTCTCCCGATCGTACTTCAGATCGAGCACCACCGCCTTCTCCAGATCAACCGCCCCATCTCCCGGCACCCAGGGCACCGCGTACAATTTCGTGTACGGCTGTTCCACCTCCTCATTCTTATAGAAAAACGTCAAATACCCCAGCGCATAATAAAAATGATGATAATATCCGGACACCGGTCTTGCGAGAACTCGATCCCCATCATACCACACCTCACCCCTCTTAAACTGAAGCACCTTCCCCCCAACCCGCATCTTGCCCTCCCCGCTCACCGTCTCACCCACGCCAAAACTCTCATCCACCTGCCAGGCACCTGCTACATCGTCCCACGCTCTCGCGGTCCGATCCTGATGATAGCTACACGCGTACACCTTGCCATCCAGATCGAACAAATAACTCCCCCCATCCTCCGTCGAAGGCGGCAGCGTCTCAAAATTCATCTCCGCTTCATCATCCCGCACAAAAAACTGCAACGTATATCGATCCATGCGAAACGCCGTATTATACACACCTGTAAACCCCGCGCCCAAAACCACGCGACCCTCTGCATCTCGCGCCTCAAACAACGTACCCCAGTTCTGCCCCACATCTTTTCCAAAATCAATCGTCGTCGCAATCTGCATCAATATTCTCTCCTCCGCCTGCCCACACAGGGGACACAGCAACAATACTGTTAAAAACCATCTCATCTTCACCCATCCCAAATCGGTGCATCTTGCGCCTGCAAATGGGTCCACAGCCTGTCAAATTCCTCACTCCCATCGTCCTCCCACTCATCCAGACGCACGCCCGGCGCAAACGACTCATCCACCCCCTGTTTCATCAGCCGCTCTGCCTGCTGCAAATTTCTATAAAAATGTTTGACATCGCCCGGCAACGTCACCACCGAAACATGCCGGGGCCATTCCACAGCAGGTGTATCCAGGTACTTCGCCACGGCATCCTCATCCAGCGCCACGCCCAGGCCAGGTCCCTCTGGAACCTTCATAAACCCGCGCTGCACCGAATGTGCATCCACAATCAAATCGTCCTCATAAGAATGGCTCGCCGTCACCCCCGGCAGCGTCGCTGTCGGCATCACCGCTCCCAACTGAAGCGCAAACGCCGTCGTAATCCCCGTCCCCACATACTGCAACAAAATCGGCGTATTCGCCGCTGCAAAAGTCCAGGCCGCCGCCAGCGCATCCCGCACACACTCGTGGCTGCAAAGCGCCCCATCAAAATCCCCCGCTCGAAGCCCTATCCACGGTCCCGACGGTTGTCGAGACGCCGCCTCACACAGCACCCGCACCCCGTGCAGATAGAACGGTATTCGAATCGCCTCATGCAGCCTGCGCCACCCTTCAACATCATACGCAAAAATTGGCTCCTCCACCCCCTTCACCACCGGAATCTTCTCCAACTCCCGCAGCACCGGCAACGCTTTCTCCACACAAATCAGCGCCCCGTTAAAATCGAACTCCACCCGAAAATCTACCGGCGCAACATCCTGGATCGCCTGCGCGCATGCCACCACATCGTAAAACGCCCGCGCCTTGCACTTCAAACCCCGGAACCCCCGCTCTGCCGCTACCTGCACCTCTGTCGCTGTATCCTCCACCGACATACACGGCATCCACCACCCCATAGACACCCACTGACGCACCTGCTGCCCCATCAGCTTCCACGCTGGCAACCCCAGATGCTTGCCCATCAAATCATAGCACGCCATATCCAGATTAAACCGCCCCTGCCCCATCACATGGTCAAATGGATCAGTCCCGATATAGATATCCAGCATCTCCTGACCAAAGGGCGACCCCACATTCTCCCCCAATCCTATCAGCCCCGTATCCGTATGAAACTTATACACCGTCACCTCTTCCCGCATCGCAAAATGATAATACGCCTTCCGGATACGCGCCTCATACGGGACCCGAAGCGGAATCACCTCGATCTCTGTGATCTTCATCGCCATCCTCCTTAATCAATGACGCACACTCACCAACCCTCCCGCCCCACGTACAGTTCTCGGTTCTCCATCGGCAAACTTACCCGCACGCCGCCCAACCGGTGCGACTCAATAAACCCCATCACCATCTCCTGGCTCCGTCGCGCCAGATGAACCGGCCCCTTTGTCTCCCGCCCTGTATCCAGCGCCTCCGCGATATCCCGAATCCCATTCACCGTACCGCTCTCGCACGGAACCTCTGGAAATGCCTGCTCCTCCAGCACATACCGAACACCGCTTGCCTTTCGAAACTGATAGGCAAGCGCATTATTAAACGTTCTCAACTTTCCCTCCGAGCCACAAATCTCAAACTCTGAGCCGCTGCCCGCCGTTGTATATCCGTGAACCCCATTGGCAAACCGAACGTACCCGCTGGCTATGCCCGGATCCACATTCAGGCGGTTGCCCTCCCAATCCTCATCCTCACACACAATGGTTCCCTGCACGTACTCAATCTCGGCATCTCCGGCTAATAACAACATCATATCCACCCCATGGGTTAACCCCCACAACGCCGCTGTCACCCCATCCTGCACAATGACAGCCTGCACCGTACCCAATTCCCCGGCATCCGCCAATTCCCGCATCTTCCGATAAACCGGAATATATCGCCGCTGCGTACCGTAATTGAACTTCACGCCGTACTTCTCAACCGCTACCACCATAGCGTCTGCCTCTGCCATCGAACAGCACAACGGCTTCTCGCAATAAATCCCCTTCACCCCATGTTCGGCCGCAAAAACCGTTATCTCTGAATGGGTCGCTGGACGGGTCGCGATACACACAATATCCGGCTTCTCTTTCTCAATCATCTCCCGATAATCCGTATAACAAACCGGAACCTCGTACCGCTGGCGAATCGCCTCTGCCTTCTCTGCTACCACATCCGAAACCGCTACGAGCTCCGTCCGCTCACACGCCACAGCCGCTGCTGCATGTGAATACGGGAGCCACAGATGCCTGTCGGGACGATCCTGTACCTCATCGTCAATTGTCGCCCCCATCCTGCCGCATCCGATTAACACCGCTCTATATCGTTCCGCCATTGTCTCAATCCTCTCTTTCGGTTTATAGTTCGACCTCCGTGACCTCCATCGCCATCCTCACTTGAATTTCAAAAAAATTGTCGTATATATAACAATCCATTTCCCAATCTTCGACTCTCACGAAAGGCCTCCCCATGCCCCAGCGCCTCGTCTATTTCAACGGAAACTTCATGCCCGAACGCGAAGCCCGTATCTCCATCTTCGACTCCGCCCTGATGTTTGGAGACATGGTATTTGAAATGACCCGCTCCTTCAAGCAAAAACCCTACTGCCTTCGCAACCACCTGAAACGCCTGTACGCCTCCATGAAATACGCCGAAATCGACTGCGGCCTCAGCATCGACCAGATGGAAGACGCCACGCACAAAACCATAAAAAAAAATCTGCCCGCCCTGGAAAATCTGGACTTTCAGATCATGCACAACGTCACCCGGGGTGCCCTGGGCTTTTACGACACCCTCGTCACAGAAGGTGCCAGTCCCATCGTCACCATCAACGTCATCCCGCTCGTGCGCCACATTGGAGGCAGTGCCCACTATTACGAACAGGGCACTCACTTCGTCATCACGCCCCAGCAATCCGTACCCGCCCGGTACATCGACCCCAAAGCCAAAAACCGCAGCCGCATCTACTACCAGATTGCCAACCTCCAGGCTCAACGCATGGAAAAAGGTGCCAACGCCCTCCTCACCGACGAACGCGGCTTTATCACAGAAGGCACTGGCACCAATTTCTTCATCGCCCGCAATGGCGAAATCCACACACCCAAACCACACGACATCCTGCGCGGCGTCTCCCGGCAGGTCTGCATGGACCTCGCCGCAAGACTGAACATCCCCGTCTATGAGACCGACATCGAACCCTACGATGTGCGAGAAGCCGACGAAGCCTGGTACACATCAACCACCATCTGTATGGTACCCATCACCCGCTTCAACTTCCAACCCGTCGGCACCGGCAAACCCGGCCCCCTCTATCAACAGCTTCTCGCAGCTTGGTCCAAAGAAGTCGGCGTAGATATTCCCGCCCAAGCCCTCGACTACGCCGAACGCGCCAAAACCTGGACCCCCTGATGTAAAACACTAAATCTCATAAGCCGTCCATGTTCCCGTACAGCCCAGTCCTCGCCGAACGTGGAGCAACCCCTTTGCGGGTTCGGCGATATAACCCGAAATAGAAAACATATCTACAGCACCGTGGCGACATATCGCTGCCGGGTCGCCATCGTGATCCGAGAGAATAGCCTTCATCGTATCCACCGTGATATTGCCCCAGTGTTCTTTAACCAGGTCGCGCATCCTATCGCGTCGGGGGCAGGAATCGGCGAGACTATTGGTTTCGCAGGGTGCAAATTCGGGGGTGAGATAGTGATTGGCATGAACAATCGCATCGGGATGTGTATCGGTAAATTGCATCACACCTTCGGGACGGATTTCCAGATCGGCAATCTGCCCATCGCCAAAACAAAAAACCATATTCCCGGCCGAACAGGTGGGATGTTGTCTGAGAATCCGAAGACAGGTATCCAGACCCTTCTGCTCCAGCATAATGCGTTTGAGCGGATAGTGAGGCAAGCCCATTTGCCAGGGACAATCGTAAAGCGCATTGGCAAAATGAGCCAGACCGTACTGATTCATACCCGAATAACCCAATTGTCCGGCAAAAGTGAAGAGCAATGCCCGGGGACGACCATCAGAAGGACAAACGTGCAAGAGAATGGCGACATCGGCATATTCGACCGCGAGATCCTGATTTTGACCAGCCAGGGGGTACCCATCGGCAGTCGCAGAACCCGTAAGCGCGAAAGCCGTACACCCCTCGGGCGGAACACTGGCGGCTTCACCCCGCGCCTGACACAAAAGCGCCTCGTCAAAAGAAATACCCGCACCATCTGCAAGCCCGTGAATCTCGTCCATAAGCAGCGGACTCAGCTTTTCAATTAAGGGATGAAAAGCGCGCGCATTCTGGCAGAGTTCATCGCGAGATTTGCCCGTAAGTTTATCGATCCACACGAGATATTTGTGAACGAGATCTGCGGCCTGTTTGCCGTGTTGATACCCCATGTCATACGCCGTACCGGATACTTCGACAAAGGGAAACGCGTGACCGGCTATCGCCGTATTATCCATGAGACAATCCTTCGCGGTTCATCCACAGGCGCATAATCGTCGGCGCTTCGCGGAGGAGATGAAGGTAAATATTCCCCGTTTTGCGTTGCTTGGCGAGATGCTTTTTGCCAAAAGGTTTGAGATTGAATTTGCCAGCGTTTTGAACGACGGATTTTTTCTTATTATCGACCTCAATGGTAAGCACGTGTTCCTGCACCTGATTCTCTTCGGCAGCGTCGAGATCGAGCGCGCGCAAAGACCAGAGAGATCTCTCACCCGCCGCACAGCGTTTGGCATAAGACCCCGCGCAGTGATGCATAATGCGCCCCTCGGTGTAGAGTTGTTGCGAAGTAATGAGTTCGTGAACCGTCCAATGAATATTGCGTTTGAGCTTGGGATCCAGCGCAACGTGTTCAAACTCCCTGAATCCAGAGGAATCCCAGATTTCCAATTCGATATCTTCCAAACCCGTGAGTTCTTGATGCCACTCATCGACCTGACGGAGAAGCTTATTAATACTGCGGCCCTTCATACAAAAATTGGGATGTGGCGGCGGCCCTTCGGTCTCCGTACCATCGGGTTGTGGAATGCGCTGAGGCGTAAATTTTTGATTGCGGATATAGTCTATGATGGGATTGATATAGCTGCGTTCGAGAAAAGCCTGATTGGCGAGAAATTGGACAACCGTCTCCCAAAAATCTTCGTTTTTGAGTTTTTCACCCAAAGGCCCGTGCGCGAGAGTCCAGGCAGATTTCCCTGGACCGCCATAAGCTGCGTATTGAACTTTGCGAAGACACTGAACAATGGTGTGGTGGTAGCCTCTCTCTTGCATGAGCAGATGCGCCATGCGCTTTGTGATCCGCATAGGCACACCGGCTGTGCGGATATTTTGCCCCATGCCAATGTGTATGAACCACGCTTGCTCCTGTTGCGCCTGTGGTGTATTGCCTTGCAGAAATGCCGTATCAAAAAATGCGGGCACATCGTATTGGGCCAGAAGATGACGCGCAAGGCTATAGAATTGTCGCACTGGTTTGGTTCCGAGTTGCCGATGTGTCCAGCTATCTGGTCGCCAATCCTCGACGGGACGAATCCAATCCGCGTGATTGCGCGCGAGTTGCTCAAGAGCGGCGATATAGGTATTGACAACCGTATGACCAAAGCGCTTGCAGACGCGCGCGGGCCGCATCAAATCGCCATATTTTTCAACGTGGAGAACCAGGCGCCCCAGTGCTTGTTGCGCGTCGGGATCACCGTCGAGATTATTGTAAATCGCGCGAATGCGAAAGAGCAAATCAGAGACTGTCTCATTCTGAAGCTCGCCTTTAAAAATACGGGCGATAAATTTGGCGCGGTGGGCATTGTGCCTCGGGCTAACATCGGGATCGCGCTGCTCAACCTCGCGTTGCAAAAGATCAATTTCTGCCCTGCGTTGAGCAGCGGTTTTATCCAGACCAGTATCCAGCCCATTGCGGTAACACCAGAGCTTATAAGCGAGCACCCTGTCGAAGCCGAGCGTCTTAAGATGAGATTCGACATCGGGTTTATCGAGAAGAATATTTGACATCGCACAATCCTGTTATTTAGAGCTATAGAGGTCTTAATTTACTACATAAAAAGACAAAACGCTCCGCGATAAAGTTTCATAGCATAGTATTCTGAAATACTCTCACACCCCTCATTGTCAAAGTGCATCCTCTACGATGTAAGAATGAGTAAATCTATTTGAGATCAACCATCCCAATTGAGAGATCGCTGTGTACAGAAACTATATTACTATTGCTCTTCGAAATCTATATCGAAATAAGATGTATTCGATCATCAATATTGTGGGACTATCAATAGGTATCGCCTGTTTCACCATGCTCATGCTATATGTGCAGCACGAACTCGGCTATGATCGCCATCATGACAAATCGGACCGAATCTACAGGTTAGTCTCCCAGATTAAGGATAGAACTTGGGCATCTATCGCGGCTCCCATCGCACCGGGCTTGGCAAGTGAATTTCCCGAAATCCTTTATACGCGACTGTGGCCCTGGAAACATTACACCCTCAAGTATCGAGATCAAAGCCATTATGAAGACATTGTCTTTGCCGACGCTTCCATTTTTAAAGTATTCTCATTCTCGCTTCTTCAGGGCAATATAAACACAGCCTTACGGGAACCCAATACAATTGTCATATCAAAGCAAATGGCTATCAAGTATTTTGGAAACACAAACCCGCTCGGACAGACACTTGTTTTTGAAACCTTTCAAAAAAATTTCAAAATTACGGGAATCCTGAAAGATATACTCTCCAATTCTCACTTAAAATTCGACTGCTTAATTTCCTTCTCCACGCTTGAAAGCGCGAATAAGCGGGCAATATCCCGTAAAAATTCTCACCATTTCTACACCTACCTGTTACTCCCTGAAAATTTGAAATCAGAAATGCTTAATGTGTCATTGAACCTTTTAGCACAAAGTTCATATGGAGACAACTCAAAGCTTATCTTGCAGCCCTTAACGGATATTCATCTCCACTCAAATCTCGAAAACGAAATCGAACCCAATAGCGATATTCTGTATATCTATATACTATCCTCTATTGCCGTATTGATTCTGCTTATTGCCTGCATCAATTTCACAAATTTGACAACAGCACAATCTCTCAATCGAACAGACGAAATCAGTTTAAGAAAAGTCGTTGGAGCAAGCCGCACTCAGTTGATTAAACAATTCTTAGGGGAATCCATTTTATTTGCTTTCCTATCTGTCCTATTGGCCTGGGGAATAGTTTATTATTTTCTTCCCTGGATACAGCTATTTGCGACCGTAGAGATTGGCTTCAACTATCATTTTTGGGATATCGCCCTCTTCGTGATTTGTTCTGTAATAGGCGTCGGAACTATGGCGGGAATATATCCAGCCTTCTATCTATCTAAATTTGAACCCATCAGAGTTGTGAAAAAAGATTCAGAAACGGGATTAAGAGGAATACGATTCAGACAAATCCTCATCGTTTTTCAA
>JAPOXY010000019.1 GCA_026706845.1 Gemmatimonadota bacterium | reverse complement strand
ATTTAAATTCGGGACAACGCGTGAGGCGACAGGCTGTGTTCAATGTAGAGGTGTCACCAGATCTCCGAGACTGAGAAGAAAGGGATGGGCTATGAAGAAGCGAATCACAATCCATATCGGATTGATCGCGTTGGCCTGCATTTTTGGCACTGGCCTGGTCAGAGGGGAAACTACAATAGACGCGCTGTTTCAGAATGCAATGGAGCAAATTGGTCAGGTGAGTCGGAAGGAAAGCATTGTGGCGTTCGAAGAGATTATTTCCAAAGACAAAAAATATGCACCTGCATACAACGAATTGGCCAAACTGCATCTGTTGGACTACAGCGTAAATGGCCGACAGCGGGCAATGCGGAGGATACAGCAGGCAATCTCGATTGCCTCCGACAATGTTGAATATCGGCTGACACGCGGAAAGATTATGTGGCATCAAGGCTTTCGGTCACGGGCATTGAACCAATTCAAGAACGTGATCAAAAAGGATCCGCAAAATACCGCTGTCCTCAATGGACTGGGTATGTTCTGGGTGTATGATTTCCTATCACAGAAAGATAGAAGAAGCGCACAGAATCCAAAAAATTTTAAGATTTTTGCCCAGGAAGCCAAACAAGAAGCACTCCAGGTCCTGCTAAAAAGCATCCAATTGGATGGGACCAATCAGCAATCCTATTATTTGTTGGGCATACTCTACTTTGAAGATAAATACTGGGATGCCTTCCACGCCCTGATGCAAGCCCTGCACGCGCAATATCCAGATGATAAAAATGCACTATTATTCTGTGGGCTTGCTGCCTATCAGATTGGCGAGTTCAATGACTCGCATAACTATTATCAACGCGCTCTTGGCTTGATGAGTGTTGAAGAGCGCGAGTTGCTCGAATCAATTGACCTGCTTGTGTCCGAAGAAGATCATGCATCCCGCGATACGACGCAGACGATTGATAGGTTATTGGAACGCGAGATGTTTTGGAAGCGCCAGGATCCACTTTATTTGTCGGATTTTAATGAAAGAAAGATGGCACACTTTGGTCGTATGGCTTATGTAAATTTGCGATTCAGGCGATTTTCTGATGATGTTGAGGGCTGGCAGACGGATATGGGGAAGACCTATATCAAATTTGGAAGATACAGACGTCGTATGACAGCCTATAAAGGGACCTGGGATTCTAAAGAGGTCCTGGATGCCGCTATGATGGAGTTCTGGCATTACGAAAATTTCCAGATCAAATTTTGTGGCACTACGGATGATATCTGGCACTTTTGCGGCGGTGCTACGGTCGAGACCCCAAGCCTGGTCCCTGCAGTAGGAACCAGTGCCTTTGATATCACTCCCGGTTCTCCAGGGTCACGAAGAGCACCGTCTTCCTTTGTACCATCTATATTGACAGAAGCCTCGCATCACATATTTAAAAAAACAGCACAGCGATTTGTCGATCCATATCTCAATCGAAAATACACCTTGCCCTATCAGATCTCCGCCTTTGAAGAACAAAACAGGATGCGGGTCGAACTCAGCTATATGATTCCAAAAGATCGACTAAAAGAAAATCCCGAAACGGGCAAGGTGCGTTTTTGGGATGGCGTGTTCTTCTTTGATCAGCAGTGGAATGATATGTATAACGACCGCAAATCCAGGACCCTCACTTTGTCGCAACCGCAGCCGGCACAAAACGCCGCTGCACGACATCGCAACGATCACCTGTTGATCTCCCACAGGGTATATATACGCCAGGATAGCTATCATTTTTCGGTAGAATTGTTGGATCAAATATCTGGCCTCATTGGTGTGGCACGCGATGAGAAACCGTTCTTGTATGGCCAGGAGACCTTTCATCTGAGTGATCTGCTCGTCGGCAGCGATATTCAAGCGAAGAAAGCATTGCCAGAAAGCCGTGACGATCTGCATATTACCCCCAATCCAGTTCGCACATTTTCACCATCTGAACCGGTCTTTATCTATCTGGAACTATATGATCTCCAGCGCGACGACTTTGGCAGTACACAGTATGAGATCTCCTACACAATCGGCAAGCCAGAGGTAGATACGCTATCGCCCACATTATTCGCCTCTCAAGATCTGATTGAGACGATGGGTAAGACAGAGATTGATTTGCGGAGTGAACAAATAGACGATATAGAGGCTCAGGGGTTGCAGGCCGGGCGGTCAGAAGACAGCGAGGGGGGCTTTGCCGACAGCCTTATGTTGGGTGAGACAAAGGTTTATACGAGTGGTGGACAAGTCCATCACATCCCTGCTGAGGACTTGAAGATCAAGCGGTCAAAAGATGGTGACTTGACGCGAACCGTGACATCGAATTACGAAGGCAATCGAGAAGATGACTTCACTTATTTGCAGATTGATATGAATCAGGTGCCCGAAGGGATTTATCAATTGACGGTGCTGGCGAGGGACAAGCAAACAGAGCAGACGGATAGGAAATACGTCTATTTTCGGGTTGTAGAGTAAACAACCTTTTTGATAAGTCTGAAAAATAC
>JAPOXY010000018.1:11130-20155 GCA_026706845.1 Gemmatimonadota bacterium | reverse complement strand
GCGAGGTTGGAAAGCATATTTCCTTCCCAAATCAGTGGCTGTGCGGTTGCCAGGTCGAGGCCATCTGCCAGCATTGTACCATTTTTGTGTGTACAAAGCGCAAATACTTCCTGTACGTGTTTATCTACTGTATCGATAAATTTTGACGATTCCATGATTGATCTCCTTGCCCCGGTTAAAGCAATTATAGCTCCAACAGGCGAAATATCAAAGTGCTCTTACATCCGCTCAACAATCGACTTGACATTGTTGCCCACAGCAAGCATAAATACGTCTCACTTCTCAATTTACTAACTACTTTTGGAGGTCACATGTTAAATGCCGGATTTATCGGAGCTGGGGGTCGTAGCCAGGGCGCGCATTACCCAAATGTCCATCGCCTGGAGCAAGATGTCGAGATGTGCGCGGTTTGCGAACTCGATGAAGAACGCCTGGATCAGGTTGCGAAAAAATACGAGTTTCCGCAAGTATATACAGATCACAAAAAGATGCTCGATGAAGCCGATCTGGATATCATCTATTGCGTTATGAATGAAAAATGGATTTTGCAGACGGCTATTGATTGCATGAATGCGGGCAAACACATTTTTATTGAAAAGCCACCTGGCGCCAATCTCGAGGAGACCGAGCAATTGCTCGAGGCGGCGGTGTCCAATAATGTGTTCGCTGCGGTTGGGTTTCAGCGGCGCTACACAGCGGTTACGCGCGAAGCGATGCGCCTCGTGGCGGAAAAAGGTCCCGTTTCATCCATCGTCACGACATTCAACAAACAAATGCTCGGTGGCGATGGCAAAGAATTTACTTCTACTCTGTGGAATGACGTCTGCCATATTGTCGATCTCACGCGCTATATGGCCGGGAGTGAACCCGTGGAAGTGTCCGCCCATCAGGATAAATTTGGCGGAGAGAGCTATAATAATTATACGGCTCTCATACGTTTTGAGAATAACGCAGTCGGCACCATCCATGGCAATCGCGCTTCTGGTGGGCGCGTGCTGCGGTCTGAACTGCACGGTGTGGGTATTGGGTGTTATATGAAGATTCCCCAGGAGATCGAGATTCACGAAGACAATCAGGTGCGTACCCTGGGGGGATGGGAAGTCGATGGTGTGGAAGAGGAAGATGTCGCCAGTTACGAGGGTGTTTTGACGATGCACCAGCATTTTGTCGATTGTATCAATAACAACGAGGTGCCTCACAACGACCTGCGAGATGTTATACATTCCATCCGCCTGGTAGATCAGCTCGAAGCTAAGGAGTAAATGTGCTCGGGTGAGTCAACCAGTTCGCTCGCTGCCTCTAATACTTCGATCCCCGCATCCTTTTTGTATGCGTTTTCGCTGATGTATCGCCGCCAGGTTTTTGCACCCGGCACACCGGCAAATAGTCCTATGAGATGTCGCGCTATATGGTGCAATCGCGTCCCGCGTTCGAGTTGGTCGGAGACATAGGGCAGATACGCGTGCAGGATTTCGTGCCGAGATGGTATTGGACGTGGTTCACCGAAGAATCGGTGGTCAACTTCGGACAGAAAATAGGGGTTTGAATAGGCTTCCCGCCCGACCATCACGCCATCGACATGTGCCAGATGCGCGGCGGCTTCGTCGAGCGATGTAATTCCCCCGTTGATTACGACGTACAGGTCTGGAAAGTCGCGTTTGATGCGATAGACTATGTCGTAAGATAATGGGGGAATTTCTCTGTTTTCTTTGGGACTCAGGCCCTGAAGCCATGCTTTGCGGGCGTGAAACGCAAAGATACGGCATCCTGATTCGGCAACGGTCTGGACAAAATGGACCAGTTCTTCGTAAGAGTCGCAATTGTCAACGCCGATTCGCGTTTTCACGGTTACGGGAATATTTACCGCGTCGCGCATTGCGCCTACACCATCGCGCACCCGTTCGGGTTCTTTCATCAAGTACACTCCAAAAAGCCCCGATTGCACGCGGTCGCTCGGGCATCCCACATTCAGATTGATCTCATCATATCCCCAGTCTTCACCCACTTTGGCGCACTTTGCGAGGTCGGCGGGGTCGCTTCCGCCCAATTGCAGTGCTATGGGATGTTCAATCAGGTCAAAGCCCAATAAACGCGTGCGATCGCCGTGTATGATTGCGCCGGTGGCAACCATTTCGGTGTATAGCAAAACCCGTTGGGAGATCAGGCGCAAAAAGTATCGCTCGTGCCGATCTGTACAATCCATCATGGGGGCGATTGAAAATCGCCTGCTGTTTCCAATATCCATACAAAAACTCAATAAAAAAACGAGTCGATCACATGGGCAACCGACTCGTTTTGGATTAACACCAGTGTTATGCATAAGCGGAAAGCCCGACTTCACTTGCATTGACAATACTGGGGGCTGCCTGTGGGGGATTGTCGCCGAGGAATGGCAACACATCGTCCGGGTCTTGCCACGCGCCGTACCCATTCAAAACACCGGCCACATTCGAGGCTGCCAAAGTGGCCATTCCCGAACGGGTCCATATCGTTGCCGATGCAATATGCGGCACAATGACCACATTGGGCAATTCTTTAAGCCCGGGTTTCATCAGGGGTTCGTCTTCAAATACATCGAGGCCGACTTTGAAATCGGGATGGGTCTGGCAGTGTGCGACCAGTGCGACTTCGTCGATGACCGGGCCGCGGCTGGCGTTGATGAGGATCGCATTGTCCTTCATCAGTGCAAGGCGCTCGGTATTCATCAAGTGGAAGGTGGTGTCGTCCAGTAGTGGATGTAAGCTGACTACGTCTGCAACCCTCAAGACGTCTTCGACCGAGTCTAAACGCCGGCAGGTTACGGGGTCGTCACCCTGAGATTTTAAGAACTCGCCATAAGCCGCGATGTAATTTTCCATGTATTCATTGGGGTACGGGTCAAAATAAACCACGTTCATCTTGAACCCTTCGGACATCATTTTGGCATACGCGCAGCCGATGCGACCGGCGCCAATTACGCCGACCGTTTTCCCGGTCATCAATTCGCCCAGATAAAGCGTGGGCAACCAGCCGTGATATTTTTCGGCGCGCATAAAGGCATCGGCTTCGATTACCCGACGCGCTGCTGAAAAGGTGAGGGAGATGGCCATTTCCGCGGTGGTCTCGGTCAATACGCCCGGCGTATTGCCCACCGGTATGCCGTATTTTGTCGCTACGCCAACATCCACATTATTGTATCCCACGGCATAGTTGGAATACGCTTTGCCACCTGCATTCTTGAGGGCGGTAAACAGTTCTTCGCCCCACTTTTCTGTCAACTGCCCGATCATTCCGTCGCATTGATCGCCGATTTTGTCTTTGATTTCTTCGACACTCAAAATTTCTGTGGATGTGCCAATCTCCACGCGGCAATCAGCGGCCGTGAGTATCTCAAGCCAGCGGTCGCCTGGCAATTCTTTGGTTACGACTACGCGCTTGCCGCCCGATTCGTTGTGTGTTCTCCAGTCATTGGTGCTCAAAATACTTCCTCCTTATAAGTATGCGTTCTGTTCAGAAAATTGCGAGTGCGGAATATAATCAATCAAAGTGTTTGTTTCAAGTAAATCTCGTTTTGTGTTAGAGGCTGGCGGCTGGTACTAAGCGTTTTCGACTATAGGCTCGATATCGAGGACCTCGCGGTCGAGTTTGGGGGGTGTTCCTTTGCCATTAAGCCAGTAGTTCGCCATTTCTCTGGCGGCGGCCATCTTGGGCCAGATTACCTCGCGGTAGCCCCGTACGTCGTCGGGCAGGCGCAGGACTTTCACATAAGTATCGTATCGCTCTGTATTGTCAAAATCAAAATTATCTACCAGATCGATATACCAGTCTCGATAGTTTTTTTCCTCGCGATGCCAGGCCGGAAGCCTGCGTAAAAAGCGCGCCCACTTCATGATATTGAGCATCCAATCGCGGGTTTGAATATCGAATCTGATGTCCAGTCCCAGGACGGTGAAATGCGGCCGGGTTAAATGCCTGTAAGAAATCCGATCTCCGCGATCTGGATCGACATCATAACGCGCGCGATCTCGGCGATATTTTTCCTCGCTTGTCAATAGATGAGCCACATAGATTTCATCTTTATAGGCCATCACGCGGGCGAGAAAGCGCACCACAGCATCGGTTGCGCGATACTGATATTGGGCATTATCGCGGTCGTAAATCCCTTTTACGCGGTCGATATAAGACCGCGCGTATTCGATGCCGCCCCATTGAATGAGGTCGTAAACGCCGAGGGCAAATTGCAATTTTGTCGCGTCGGAAAGTGACCAGTCTGCGACTGTCTCTGAGAGGGTGCGATAGGTTTTGGCCAATTTTTCGCCCCGCGTTTTGGTCAAAATTTCCGCTTTGTCGTCGATAAGTCCACTGTATGTGGTTACGAGTTTGGGTTTGAAAAATGCATCGGGATCCAGCGCGGCTTTGCGCCCCATCTCAAATGCTTTGAGATTGGCTTCGAGTTCATTCGATTTGATATTTTGCTTCATCGCCCACCGGATATTTTCCAGTGTTAGGGGCAATGCGTCCCGTTGAAATGCCGCGCCCAGCAAGATGCTATTGGCATAGATTTTGTTGCCCAGGTATCGTTCGGAGATTTCGCCGAGGTCCATCCCAAAATACGTGTCGGAATTGGTATAACGCCGCAAGATATTCTCCAAATGGTCTGTATCAAAATCGTCTCGTCCAATCATCGACAAAATGGTCTCGCGCTTGCCGGTTTCCACAACGGCTGTGGTGCGCTGTGGACTGCCCACGCGGCCGGTTCCATTCGGATCTAACCCGCGCACTGCCTCCAGAATATCCAATCCCAACAGCAAGTCTGCATGTCCGTAGGGCGTCAATTGCGAAATCACCCGCTCGTCTTTGGTAAAGCTGACGTGCGAATACACGCCGCCGTTGCGAATAGCCAGTCCCTTTTTGTTGGTGAAGCGCACGGTATATCCCTGCTTTGCGCCTGCAACGGCGATAATCGCAGAAATGGTATTGATGCCCATGCCGCCTACGCCAGCTACATACGCGTACCAGGCCGTATCAAAGTCGCGGCATTCGGGTTCGGGAATATTCGATAGATCGATTGATTCGGTTTGCACCTCAGGTGCGCGTGACCGGTGAATGGTCAGGCGTTCAAACGAGGGACACGTTTTATCGCCATTTGCAACTTCGACCTTTGTACACGCTCCGTCGGCAACGCACAAAGATAGATCGGTCGCGACTTTTTGGCCGTGGAGGGTTTCTTCTACGCTCAAGCCACTGCATCCGGTTGCCTGCGTGCATTCCAGACAATATTCGCAGACTTCTGGCGTGATGTTGATGTGGGTTTCTTCCGACAGAAATCCCTTGTCCCGAACGGTCTGGATCTGCTCTGCGCGCACGCGACGGTGATATGTGATGCCGCATTCTTTGTCGGCAATGACAATTTTGACGCCGTCTTTTAGAAGTGCCTGTTCCAGGATATCGCGATACGCCTCCCGGTTTGCCGGATTCATGCTGGCGACCATCACCGGGCCATTTGTACCGCCACCCAAACCGCACACGACCTGTTCAATATCCTGAGCAAAGGTCGGGCGTCCCATCAGGTCAATATCTACCCCCGGCGTGGGCTGATGCCCCGTCATTGCTGTGGTCTTATTGTCTAAAATGACATAGGTAATATCTTGCCCGTGTTTAATCGAATCGGAAATCGCCGCCATTCCACTGTGGAAAAATGTCGAATCGCCCATGAATACGAGTTGTTTGTTGTCGATAAAAGGATCGATACCCGCACCCGTGCCACCGCCGAGTCCCATTCCCGATAAATTGTGCATCAGCCGGTTAAATGGCTCGTATTTCAACAGGGAATAACATCCGATATCTCCGTGGAAAATCAGATCCATTGGATCTGTGCCGTGCTTGCGCTGCATATAATCGCCATCTTGGAAATCGTCGATCATCTTGTCCAGCACACTGGCCGAATCGCGGTGCGGACAGCCCGGACAAAACGAGGGTGTGCGAACCGATGCGCTCAGGTCAAATGTTTCTGTCTGAGCCATCAAGGCGACAATAGTATCAATGCGCTCGGCATCTACGGGTACTGTGGGGTCGTCGAGCGATTTCAACACTGGAGCCAGCACATTGAGCGTGATACTGGGATTCAGGCCACAACTGTCGGGGAAACCTGATCCATTGGGAAAGCGTTTGCCCCATATCCGGAAGGCTTTTGTTTTTCCTGCCTGATACAGGTTTTGTAAAGCGGCGCCAATTTGTTCTTCCAAAAAACCGCGTTTTTCTTCCACCACGTAAATTTCATCGACCAGGTCCGCAAATTCGCGCAAGATCTCCGAATCAATCGGATACGTAATCCCGTATTTCAAAATGGGTATGCTACCCCCCAACCCAACCATATTGAGCGCGTGTTCCAAATAACAATAGGCCAAACTGCTGGTGACAAAGCCGATTCGCTTTTTGCCAGAGTCTGGCCGATATAAAATTCGATTCAACTCGTATTCTTTTGCGAGGGTGAGCAGCTTTGGAAAACGCTGCTCGAGGACCTCCTTTTCTTTTACCACTGTATGTGGCGGGATAATCACGCGATCATCTGGGGAAATCGTCAGCGGGTCCAGGCGGATGGGATGGTTAAATGTTTTTTCGGGAAACTGGTTTGCGTGTACTTCGACCGTGCCTCCGCCATCTGCCTGATTGGACGTCACGAGGTAGGCGATATAGAGCCGGGTCTTTTCCGATAACTCAAAGGCGACTTTGATCCAGTCTTTCATTTCCTGAAAGGTGCTGGGTTCGAACAAGGGCATGTACAGATGTTTGGCGATAAAGCGAGAATCAGCAGGCACTTGTGTGCCCTCAGACCACGTATCATCGCCAAATACGGCAACCGCAGCAGCACCTTCGCCCGTTCCGGCCATATTGCCCAGTGCCAGCGCGTCTGAAGCGACGTGTACGCCCACGCTTTTCATGACTGCGATGGCGCGAATAGATTCCATCTGCGCCCCATTGAGACGCGCTGCTCCCAGAGCTTCGTTGTTGGCAATTTGCACCATCACGCCTTTTTCTATCAACAACTCGCGGATGCGCTCTGCTGCATCAAATACTTCTGCCACGGGTGAGCCGGGATATCCCGTCATCAACCCCATGCCGCCTTCGAGACAACCCTTGACGATGAGTTCATTGCCCGTAAAAATGCCCGTGCCTTTTTCAAATGTAAATCGAGGATCCATCAATATCCTTTAGAATGCTGTGTCTTGCCAATTGGGATTGTAGAGTTCACCCGACATGGTCGAATGCACCAGTTCGTAAACGCCGGTTCCGCGGCGATCAAAAAATATAAAAATATATCGTCCCGACTTTTCGTAAGTCCAGGTATCTATGGGTTTTCCTATTGCAGCCGATGTGGTATAGTCGCGCTCGCTGGGCGGCCCGTATTTGATATAAACACGCCCTTTGTCTGTCTCTGATCCCCGCTTTCCCGGCTGCGATGTAAACGTATCATCGGAGTATTTCATGCGATTTATGTGGTCTCGAAGCCGTTCATTTAAGGGCGTCTTTGGCGTCGGGTCCAGTTTTTTCCAAAATGTCCGGAGGAATTTCATTTTCGAATCCTGTGTTGGCAAAGACTCGTACATAGAGAGATCTTTTTCAGACGCAATGTGATGAATGGTTTGAAAATATCGCAATTGTTCCTGTTGTGCCTCTGTCAATTGTGGATTTTCATTTTCATCTGAAATGAGAAAGACTTTGCGTTTGTGCCGCACATGTTCGCGCGTGCTGCGGTCAAATAACTCGATTTGCAAATCGTACGCGCCGCCAGATAGTCCTTCTGTTTCCAGAACTTCTGTTTTTACCACGCTTTCACCGGGCTTGATCAATCGCTTTGCCGGATACGATTTGACAACGACATCGGCAGTGTCGAGCACACTGTATCCCAGAACAAATGAATCATTGGGATTGTTGGGCATGACTTTGAAGTTGTAAACCTCAAAGTAGATCTGTATTGGTTTACCCACGCGGAAGAACCGCGTTGTATTGGGCACGACGTGCCATCCATTTTTGACAAAGCGCCCGGCAGATTCGGCTTTTTTCAGTTCCGAAGCGAATACCACATCGCTTACGACCAACTCAGGGCCCTCAAAACGGCGCACGCGCATATTCCCCTCACAAATGCCTGAAATATCTCCGTAAATATCTTCGGCTGTCAGCGTCATTTTGTAGAGACCCGAGGCAATATCAACGGCGATGATATCGCGCACCAGTGCGCCATTTTGTTTTAATTCTCGGATATTTGCCACCGAAACATTTCGCGTCCACAACTCTTGTACTGTGGGGTTTCCCGCAGAATCTTGCAGAGAAAGCTCAAAGTCAATTTGGGATACGTATTTGCCTTCTTCGGGTACAAACTGCAATTGTCGCGCATCGATTAATGTATAGACTTCCAGGCGCGTGAGGTTTTGAGGGCCTCGAAATGCAGCGGTTTCGGCAAAAACGCGCAATTCGCCCTTTGAGCGCAAAGGCATATCTCGATATAGTGGCGCATCTTCTTGCCCGTATGCCGTTGCCCAACAAAAACAGGTGACAACCATCGCAACATACCATTTTATGAGACGCATGACGATCCTCCAGGTGTATATACAACAATTCCCCGGCTGGAATTTGGGAACAGTATAAAAAGTTGAGAAAGTGGAATCAAGCCACTTGATCTGCCGCGTGGTAGGAACTGCGTACCAGTGGGCCAGATTCAACATGCCGAAAACCCAGCGTGAGCGCGAATTGTTTGAGATCCAGAAATTCATCGGGATGGTAAAAGCGCGCTACAGGAACGTGTTGGGCAGACGGTTGCAAATATTGGCCTATTGTGAGAATATCTGTTTTGCAATCTGCGATATCTCGTATCGTCTGGCGTACCTCGCTTATGGTTTCGCCAGCGCCGACCATAATACCCGATTTTGTGGGCATACCGCGCCCCATTGTTTTGGCCCGTTTCAAAAGTGCCAGCGACCTGTCGTATTTTGCCTGGGGACGCATGGTTTTATACAGGCGCGGTACGGTTTCGACATTGTGGTTTAAG
>JAPOXY010000018.1:0-11120 GCA_026706845.1 Gemmatimonadota bacterium | reverse complement strand
ATCGGGTGCCGCTTCTATAACCACGCGCAATGCCTGCCAGTTGCCCTGAAAATCCGGGATCAAGACTTCGACCTTTGTGTATCGGCACAACTGCCGAATCGCATATATCGTTTCGGCAAAGATGCGTGCGCCCCCGTCTGGGAGTTCATCGCGGTTGACCGATGTGACCACTGCATGCCGCAATCCCATTGTCTGCACGGCTTCGGCGACCCGTTCGGGTTCTTCGGTATCAAGGCTCTCAGGGCGACCGGTTTTTACAGCGCAAAATCCACAACTCCGCGTACACACATCTCCCAAAATCATAAATGTCGCCGTGCCCGAGTTCCAGCATTCGCCGATATTGGGACAGCGCGCACTTTCGCATACTGTGTGGAGATTTAACCCTCGCATCAGGTTTTTCAACGCGCGGTATCCCTCACTGCCCGGGGCTGGGACGCGAAACCATTCGGGTAGTCGCCTTCGTCGCACGGGAGGTGTTTCAATGTCCATCAGGCCATTCATTACACCCTCCGCCCGGTCAGTGTGCGCAAAGTCGTCTGGGTAATCTCGACATTGGTCAGCACATTGTCTGCGACGCCCTCACGGGGAAATACGACTGTCTTAAAACCATCGGATTTTCCCACGGCAAAACCCTCGCCTTTACGGGCGTTTCCCTGTACCAAAACCTCGAGCTTACGACCAATATAAGTCGCATTGATTTCTTCAGAAATGCGATTTTGTTGTGCTATAATGGTTTCGAGTCTTTGTACCTTTTCCTCTTCTGAGACTGTATCGGGCATCTCGCGGAAAGCGACCGTGCCTTTTCGAGCAGAGTACTTAAACATAAACGCGGAATCATAACGCACCTGCGCCATCAATGCCAGCGTAGCTTCGAAGTCGGTTTGGGTTTCGCCGGAAAAGCCAGCGATAATATCTGTACTCAAACACAGATCTGGCATCGCGCTGCGCAAATCATCTACCAGGGCGAGATAATCTTCGACCGTATAGCTGCGCTTCATTGCTTTTAGAACGCGGTTTGACCCCGACTGCACGGGCAAATGAATAAAGCGACAAATTTTCTTTTCCCGCGCCATTATTTCAATGAATTTTTCAGAGAAATCACTCGGATGGGGCGAGGTAAAGCGAATGCGGTCAATGCCGTCTATGCGCGCAATCATCGAAAGTAAATCGGCAAAATCGCAGGTGCCATCTCGATAAGAATTGACGGTTTGGCCCAATAAGGTGACTTCTCGAAAACCCGCATCGGCGGCAGCACGAGCCTGTCTGACAATTTCGCGCGCCGGTACACTGCGCTCTCTGCCTCGCACGTAGGGCACGATGCAGAATGTGCAAAACTTATCGCATCCGCGCATAATGGTGATCCAGGCATTGCTGCCCTCTTCGCGCAGGGGATCGATGTCCATATAATATTCGCCGCGATCCAAACGCACATCCAGAGCTGAATCGCCACGCGCTTCGGCAATGAGTTCGGGCAATCGCCGATACGAATCTGGCCCCACGACGAGATCGACATAGGGCGCGTCGTTCATCAGGGACTCTGAAACGTGCTTGGCCATGCACCCCGATACCCCCATAATCAGGTCTGGACGCCGATACTTCAGCCTGCGCAATTGTCCCAATCTGCCCCTTATGCGCTCTTCGGCGTGTTCGCGTATCGCGCAGGTGTTCAGGACAATAACATCGGCATCTTCTGGACGATGGGCAGAGGTATATCCCGATTGCTTCAAAATGCCCAGCATCAGCTCTGTATCCGATACATTCATCTGGCAACCGTACGTCTCGATAAAAACCTTTTGCCCGGATACGGGCGCGACAGGTATCTCGGTTTGCACAGCGCGACCATCTAATTCAATATCGAGCAATGCGCTCACGTTCGTTTCCTTTTTATTTTATTTTTTGCCAAACGCATTTCTTCAATTACTTCTGCATCGCGTTCACACAACAGTGCTTTATCAAGTGCTCGTCTCGCCCGCGCGCCCCCAATTTTGCCCAGTGCCCAGGCCGCGTGTTGTCGCACGAGTGGCTCGTCGTCTTTCAGGGCATTTGCCAGGGCGGGAACTTCGGATTTGCTTCCCACATTGCCCAATGCCACGGCAACATTTCGCAATAGTCCACGCCGTTTGGCGCGTTTGATCGGGCTGTTTTTGAATCGCTTTGAAAAAGCCTCTTGATCCATGTGCAATAAGTCAGTCAGCGCGGGCGCATTCAAACCCTCGCGCGCTTGAAAAGCATTCTCAGAAGTTGGCTCTGCGTGTTTGATATTCCAGGGGCATACTTCCTGGCAGATATCACATCCAAAGACCCAGTTGCCCATATCCGATCTCAAATCCCGCGGAATAGCGCCTTTCAATTCAATGGTCAAATAGGAAATACACCGCCGCGAATCCACGACATAAGGTTCTGGGATGGCATCTGTTGGACACGCATCCAGGCACTGCGTACAGGTGCCGCAGTGATCGGGTTGCGGACGATCGGCTTTGAGGTCGAGATTCAGAATAATTTCGCCCAAAAAAAACCAGGACCCTCGGCCTTTGTCAATCAAGCAGGTGTGTTTTCCAAACCAGCCCAGCCCGGCTCGAGCGGCGAAATCGCGCTCCAGAACAGGTCCGGTATCGACATAGACTCGTCCTTCAGCAGAGGGTTCGATTTGCTGAATTTCGGTCAGGAGTTGTAGCAAGCGCTCTTTCATGACGATGTGGTAATCATCGCCACGCGCATAGCGCGCAATTTGCCCTTTGGGCGCACCGCCATTATCAGGCCCATCGAAACGGGACTGATAATTAAACCCCACGCAGAGTACTGATTTGGCGTCTGGGAGGATCTGGCGAATATCTGATCGCCGATCCAGATTGCGAGCCAAATACCCCATTTCTCCCGCGTAACCCATTCCCAACCACTTTTGATAAAATGCCCAGTGTTGCGGGGGATCTACGGATGCAATCCCCACGGGATCAAATCCCAAACGCCGCGCTGCGTTCTTAATCCGACGGGTCATGCAAGCACTCCAAAAATAGAGGGCAGGACACAACAATGCCCTGCCCCGTGATTCTCAGGTCTGACGAGCCAGTTTGCCAAGTGCGTTGTGAACCGCATCTACCGCCAGATCCGCGGCGTGTTTTCGCGTGGGGGGCAAGCCGCCAAGCCCGGTCTCGATATCGGCACGAGCGATTTTGCACGCCTGAACGGGCGTTTTGCCAACCATCCATTCCGTGAGTACGGATCCCGAAGCAATGGTTGCAGCACATCCCTGCGCGCGGAAGAGCGCGCGGTCAATAACGCCGTCTTTGATGGCAAGGTGCAGGGATAGGGTTGCTCCCGATGCGGGATTTTCTGCAAATCCAACCGCATCGGGAGCGTCCAATGCGCCGACATTTCTGGGATTTTCAAAATGATCCCGTAAAATCGTGGAGTAACCGTCAGACATGGAATTACGCGCTGGCTCGTGAAGAAGTTCCCGAGCGATAATTGCTATTGCGTCCGCGTCGTCCATAGCGTCGCCCCCGGCTGCGCGGGATGCGTTTGCCAGAGCGACCAGCCCAATCTGTGGCGATTGTTTGTCTAATTACCGTGATCTGGACTTCGCCTGGATAGGTCATTTCCTCGCGAATCCGCTCAGCAATTGCAAAGGACAGATCTTTGGCCTGTTCGTCGTTCACGCGCCCGGCATTGACCAGCACGCGCACTTCGCGTCCGGCATTGATGGCATAAGCATCGCGCACGCCATCGAAAGATTGCGCCACCTCCTCTAAATCGCGCACCCGTTTGATATATCCTTCGGCATCGTCGCGCCGAGCGCCGGGACGCGATGAAGAAATCGCATCGGCTGCCTTGACCAAAAATGAAAGCGGGGTAGAAGCCTCTGCCTCGCCGTGGTGATAAAAAATGCCGTTGATAACTTCCCGGCCTTCGCCGTATTTACCAGCCAGATGCGCGCCAATGTCGGTGTGTTTGCCCTCGAGTTCCTGGTCCACGGCTTTGCCGATATCGTGCAACAGCCCACATCGCCGCGCGAGTTTTTCATCCATGCCCAATTCTGCTGCCATTGCACCGGCCAGAAAAGCCACTTCTTTGGAATGTCCCAGAACGCTTTGTCCGTAACTCGTGCGATATTTGAGCTTCCCGATCAGTTTGACCAGTTCGGGATGTACTGATTCAATACCCAATTCGCGCACTGCCCGACGACCTTCTTCTGCAATGAGCGAATAGATCTTTTTTTCGCAATTTGCAACAACCGCTTCAACGCGACTTGGGTTGATGCGACCATCGCGCACCAATTGCTCCATAGACAGCCGCGCCACATCGCGCTTAACAGGATCAAAGCTGGATAAGACAACCGCCTCGGGTGTATCGTTTACAATGACTTTCACACCTGTGGCGGCTTCAAAAGCAATGATATTGCGCCCCTCTTTGCCGACGATGCGCCCCTTGATGTGATCATCGGGCAATGTGACAACCGATATGGATGACTGTACGGTTTGGTCTGTGGAACAGCGTTCTATTGCCTGTGCCAGAATTTTCTTGGCCTCGCGGTCGGCTCGTTCTCTGGCGTGATCGATAATTTCTCTGCCGATATTTGCGGCTGTCTGCCGCAGTGAATTTCGGATGTTTTCGAGTAGCATCTCGCGGGCGCGGTCGGCATTCATGCCCGAAATACGCTCCAATTGCGCCCGTTGCTGATCGAGAATATCGGACAGTTCCAGTTCCCGTTTCTCCAAACGGACGGCTTTTTGATTCCCTTCTTGTTCCCGTCGTGTTAAGGTCTTTTCGCGCTGGCTTGCAACTTCGGCCTGTTTTGCCAGGCGAGTCTCTTGTTCGTGCAATTCGTTTTTTCGACGATCTAAAGAATGCTGTTTTTGATCAAAAGACTTTTCAATTTCTGCCTTCTCTTCATACCAGCTGTTTTTAATTTCTAAAAAAGCAGCCTTGCGATCCCGGTCTTCGTTTTTCGCGAGTTTGAGTGCGCGTTTCTCTGCCTGCTGTTCAATATCTCGCATTTTTCGATCTCTAATGCGGGTGCCAACAAGCCACCCGATTCCAAACGTAATAAGGGCAATGGCAACTGCCAGGTAGATGATATAGTTGGTTGCCATTGAAGCTCCCTGAAGTAGCATGTCCATTGGAGCCTCCTGTCAAAATTCAAATCCGGTTTTATATCCATAGCGCAGGTGCGTTTGAAGATGCCTCCAAAAAGCTGATGCACAAACTGCGCCGATGCGTTATACGCATCGCAAATAAAAAAAAGTATGTAAAAAATAGACGTCATGCGTTTTCGTTCCTCAAAAGCTGGCTTAAAGCGATAAAGGGGTTATGTAGGGGGCCCAGATATTTTAAGGGACCCAAAAGGGAGGAATCGCGAGACGACCCCTCCCTTCTGCACACCGGCATTTCTACAAAGCAATACTCAAACGCTGAACGATTCCCCACATCCACACTGATTTTTGGCATTGGGATTGTTAAACCGAAATCCCGTTCCCATCAGGCCATCGTCGTAGTCCAATTCAGTGCCTGTCAAAAAGAGCGCGCTTTTCATATCGATAAAAACTCGAATGCCATAGGCTTCGATTACGCTGTCATCTGTGCGGGTTGTCTCATCGAAATCGAGCTGATATTGAAGGCCGGAACATCCGCCGCCGATCACTTTCAGGCGCAAACCGTGATCTTCGGGACGTCCGTCTCGGTCCATGAGTTCTTTGATTTTGCCCGCTGCTGTTTCTGTGACGCGAACCATAATGCCTCCATTAACTCAACGCTTGCAGACACGCTTTGATCGCATCAAAATCGGGCAACTCGGTTGGGTCGTCGGATACAGAAGCAAAGCGCACCACACCGCTTTTATCCACGACAAAAGCCGAACGTTTTGCCACGCCCTTAAATCCAATCAGGTCTTCGAATTGCGATCCGTAAGCCGCGCTGACTTCTTTGTTGAAATCGCTGAGCAGGGGAACGGTAATATCGTTTTCCTTTGCCCATGCTTCCTGGGCAAAGGGACTATCTACACTGATGCCCAAAACCTGTGCATCGAGTGCGTCGTAATCGGCCAAACCACCGCTGACCGAGCACATTTCATCGGTACAGACACCGGTATAAGCCAGTGGGAAAAACAAAATTACGACGTTTTTGCTATCTCTGTAATCGCTCAGAGAAATATCGTTCATATCGTCACCAGATTTTGATTTCAACGTAAAATCTGGTGCCTGGTCACCTACAGTAATACCCATTTCTCATATCCTTTGGAAAACTTACAGCGCAGCTTCGTAACGGCGGTTGACTTCGTCCCAGTTAATTGTATTGGTCCAGGCTTCAATATAGTCGGGACGCAAATTCTGATACTTGAGATAATAAGCGTGTTCCCATACATCGAGGCCGAGAATGGGCGTTCCATCGCCCGTCATGAGCGGATTATCTTGATTGGCCGTGCTCAAAATATCGAGCTTGCCGTCTTTGACCACGAGCCATGCCCACCCGCTGCCAAAGCGCGTTGTCGCGGCGGTGACAAAAGTTTCCTTCGCCGCTTCCATGCTGCCCAAATCGGCGACAATGGCTTCGGCGACTGCGCCTCCTGGTTCGCCGCCATTGGGACTCATAATTGTCCAGAACAAACTGTGGTTGGCATGGCCGCCGCCGTTGTTTTGTACAGCCGTGCGGATATCTTCTGGCACGCTGTCCAGATTGGTAATCAAACTCTCAATAGACTGATTTGCCAGGTCATCGTGTCCCTCAAGCGCGGCATTGAGGTTGGTCACGTAGGCATTGTGGTGTTTGGAATGGTGAATTTCCATTGTCCGCGCGTCAATGTGTGGTTCGAGTGCATCATAAGCATAGGGCAAGTCGGGCAATTGATATGCCATTTTGAAACTCCTTGTTTAGAGATGAATAGCGTTACTGAGTCGGAAATCAAAATATAATGAACTCACATAAGAGCGTCAAGTCCTTATACAAGCTATTTATTTAATATAACATAAATACTTACAATAACTTGATATACATCTGGAAAAATCATTTGACGCGAACCAGTGCGTTGTCTATCAAGCGCGCATTGCCAAACCGCACGGCTACGGCCAGCAATACGGAATCTTTTAGCTCGGCAACGGGCATGAGGTCTTTTGCATCGACGGCTTCGATATAGTCGATTTTTGCACTGCGCTGTGGTTCAATGACATCGCGCATGGCTTCGATGACCTTTTGGGCACGCCTTTCGCCCCGATCGATCATTTTTTGCCCCACCATCAATGCGCGGTAAAGCGCGGGGGCTTCTCGCCGTTCTTGAGCACTCAGATAAGCATTTCTCGAACTCATCGCCAATCCATCTGCTTCGCGCACTGTGGGGGCCATCAGTATCTCCACATCCAGGTTGAGATCGCGCACCAGGCGTTGAATGACTATTGTTTGTTGCGCGTCTTTTTGCCCAAAGATAGCCACATGGGGTTTTACCGCTGCAAACAGTTTGGTGACGATTGTTGTCACGCCTTCAAAATGTCCCGGACGACTTGCGCCACAAAGCCTTTCGGTCAGCTTTGCCACGCGCACCGATGTGGCAAAATCTCCGGGATATATTTCTTTTTCATCGGGCAGGTATGCGAGATGCACGCCGTGCTGGTCGATCAGTTCCAGGTCCCGTTCAATGTCTCTTGGATAGGCTGCGAGGTCTTCGGTTGGACCAAATTGCAGTGGGTTGACAAAAATGCTCACCACAACCCGATCTGTCACTTTTAATGCCTTGCGCACGAGGCTGAGATGTCCTTCGTGTAGATATCCCATTGTGGGTACAAGTCCGATGCGCAGGCTCGCCTGTCGGATACAGTCGGCTGCGCGGTGCATCTCGCGGACAGTTTTGATAATTTTTATGGCCATTAGGTGTCTATTTGCGCTCTAAATCGACGCAGTTCCGCGCTCTTTATCTTAAAACGGTGTCTGTCTTCTGGGAATCGACGCGACTTGATATCTGCGACATATTCTGTAAATGCCTGATGCATCTCCCTTTTGAGATCGGTGTATGTTTTGACAAACCGATAATGACTTTTGTAAACACCCAGCATATCGTGTGCAACCAGTACCTGTCCATCGCATACGCGCCCGGCGCCTATTCCAATGGTTGGCATGGACAACCGTTTGGTCACGACTTCGGCAATGCGCTCGGGTACGCATTCTAAAACCACGGCCAGCGCGCCGGCAGAGGCCAGTGCATCGGCATCTTTTAAGACGGCGAGTGCTTCTTCGGCGCGATCGCCAAATACAGGGCGCTTACCCGTGCGCGTTTGAGGCGTATAGCCAACGTGCCCCACCACGGGGATGCCCTCGGCGGCGAGCGCCTCGACCTGGGGCGTTATATTGCGCCCCCCCTCGAGTTTAACCACTTCGGTGCCAGCAGAAACCAATTGTCGCGCATTTTCTATTGCTTGCTCCGGCGTTTCGTAAGCGCGATAGGGCAAATCCGCCATCAACAGAGCACTCACTACGCCGCGTCGCACCGCACGCGTGTGATGTAGCATATCGTCCATTGTCACCTGTTGTGGGCTTTTATATCCCAACACATTGACGCCTACCGAGTCTCCCACAAAAATGACATCGACACCCGCAGCATCCTGAAAAACAGCCGTGGGATGATCGTAACAGGTCAATACCGCAATGGGTTCGCCTCGTTGTTTCATCAGTGCGAGGGTTTCTGGTTTTACCCGTGATCCCATAGTTCAAGTCCGCCTCGTCTTGCCGGCTTCCATGCGTGCTGGTCGATAATAACGGGTTCCGGATGGAGGCGATTTAATTTGTGCCAATAGATCATCTAAGTGTTCCGGGCGGTTTTCAAAATCGACCTCCGATACATTAACTGCGAGCAGCGGTGTTATCGAATAATGAAAGAAAAAATGGTTATAGGCTTCTAATAACTTCGAGACGTATTCTTTTGTTATCTCTCTTTCATATCCACGTTCATGGCGTATGATACCTCGCATCAGATGATTGACTGTGGTTTGTAAATAAATCACCAGGTCTGGACGGGGAAGTTTTTCTCTCAATGTCTCGGCCAGTCGCTCATAGAGCGCAAATTCCGTATCATTGAGCGTCACGTTGGCGTAGATGCGATCTTTTTCAAAAATAAAATTGCTGACCACGGCTTCTTCAAATAAATCCATCTGATGGAGTTCTTGTTGCTGTCGATAGCGGCTTAGCATAAAAAAGACCTGGGTTTGAAAGCCATATTGATCAGGAGCCTCGTAGAACAAAGGCAAAAAGGGATTTTCTTCGGGTTCTTCGAGCATCAGGCGGGCATTTAGACGGCGCCCCAAAAGGCGAGCCAAACGCCTTTTGCCCACGCCTGTTACTCCTTCAATGGCTATATATCGCAACGCTAAATCCTCTGGCCTTACTTTTTCATGATCAAATTGAGACCTTCAATTTTTCGCACGGGCAAATCCAGGCCCAAAGAATCGGTCAAAAATCGAATCGATTGACCCAGGACGGGGTGTTTGAGGCCGGGTTTGAGGTCGCAAAGCGGCGCCAGGACGAATGCGCGTTCGTGTAAGCGTGGGTGTGGCACCTGCAAGCCCGGCTGGTTGATGATGGCATCGCCATAGAGTAAAATATCGAGGTCCAGTGTGCGCGGCCCCCACCGCGTCTCGCGCAGGCGACCAAATTTGCGCTCAATTGCCAATAGACAATTCAATAAACTTCGCGCGGAGAGACTGGTGTGGACTTGCAGAACTGCGTTGAGAAAATACGGCTGGTCAACGACACCTATCGGAGCGGTTTCATAGACAGCAGAGGCAGCGATAACGGCGATTTCGGGTTTTGCATTCAGGATACCCGTCGCGTCCTGGAGCGTTTTTTCTCGATCTCCCAAATTCGCGCCAATGCCAATGTAGATCACGTTTCACGTCTCACTTCAACTTCAACGCCATCGAAATTGACGGATACCGGTGGGTTGGGTTTGCGAACTCGCACGAGGAGTTTTGACAATCCCAATTCCGACTGCAAAACGTCAGCGATGCGGTCCGCCAGGGCTTCGACAAGGCCGAATCGCTCTTCTGTCACCACTTGCTCGACTATTTTACAGACGCGCGGATAATCTACGGCCCGAGGCGTATTATTGTGTGCAAATCCTCTGAAATTGCCATAGATTTCTACGTCAACTTCAAATTTTTGACCGAGTTTGGCCTCTTCTTCAAATAGTCCATGGTAGCCGTAGAAAGCCATATTTTTAATTCTCAGCACGTCATTTGTCATGGTGCTAATATTTACAATTCCATGTGTTAAGTCAAGCGGTTTGCTGGAAATGGCAAGTTGACCACTTCGGCCTCTGATCCGTCGTCCAGTAGCACGCGCTGTCCCGCTTCGTGATAGCCCCTGCGGATGATGGCAAGGGCGATTGCGCGATTGAGACGGAGCGATTTCACACATGTCGTTACTCGTCCGACGGTTTTATCGTTGACCGTGATATTGCCACAAACAGGCGTATTGCCGATTAGGCCGGTTAGATAGCGACGGGGGCGTCCTCGAAAGTGCATTTTGGCGATTACTTCTTGCCCAATGTAGCATCCCTTGTCAAAATCGACTGCGCGATTTAAACCAGCTTCGAGGGGCGCGACTGATTCATCGATCTCGGCACCATAACGGGGGATGCCGGCTTCAACCCGCAATATTTCCCCCACTTGCCAGCCGATTGGCGTTCCTCCCGCTGTGACGAGTGCCCGCCACAGTGAATCGGCGCGGTTTTGTGCAATGCGGAGATCACAGCCCGGTTCTCCCGTGTATGATCGCGCTGTGACCCAAATTGGGGTACCTTCAAGGGCGCGTATAACCGTATGATGTTCGGGGAGGTCAGCAGGTATGCGTCCCACAATTCGACCGGCCAACTCAAGGGCTGTGGGACCCTGTACGCCTAATATGGCCCAGGCGTCGGTTTCGTCCGATAGTGTGACATCATCGGCGATCAGATATCTGTCCAGGGTTTCGATTAGCTTTGTCGCAAGTCCCGGTTCTGTTTCCATATAGATACAATCTCGCAAGCGATGGATCCAAACATCTAATAGCGTTTGTCCCCGCGCCGATGTGACTGCGGCGTAATTGCCCTCATTTTCGGCGAGGGATTCAACGGTGTTGGTTACCATGCCGTGCAAACATCACAG
>JAPOXY010000017.1 GCA_026706845.1 Gemmatimonadota bacterium | reverse complement strand
AAAAATAATACCAGAAATCGTTTCAGACGCATATACCAACTCGCTCAACGCCACCATGCCTGCGAGATAATCCGCCCTGGACGACCGAGCGATGGGGCGCGTTCGAGCCGTGTGAATACACTGATGCAACCACGCATCCGAGGCCATTCCTTCAGGTGGCTTCATCAATGGCGTGAATGGGATCAGGCCCGAATACCCCGCATCAAGGACGCGCTCGCCTTCTATTTCAATCAGCCTGATCACGCGATACCGAATCGTGATTTCGTAGCCGGGACGCTCCTGGATATAGTGCCCGGGATCGCGCTGCCCTGCATCCGGACGCAGGTAGATGACATTGGAATAGATCGGCAGACCGTGATGCTCAATGGCGCGTCCGATATAGCCCGCCATGCGGCGTGGCATAGGAGGATTGGTGCTGTCAGTCGTTTGAAACTCGTTGTGGACCAATGCCTCCTCGTTATCAATACGCACGCGAATCAGGCTATCGGTTTGGCGTGCTTCAACAGTGAATTGTTCTGTGTCAATGATTGCAAGAACTTCAACGTCCTCGCGTTCGAGGGTGAAGCCGGCAAAGTCGTGGGGATATTTCTGAATCAAGTGTTTGGATATCGTATCAAATTCGGCCATGTGAGATGCCTCGCGTCTGATGGGGTAAGTGCGTGGGACACGCGCAACACTCAGACACAAAGCAAATATCAGGCCAAAAATGAAATTATCACAAAATTGAGCGATAATTTGTATTGGCAGACATCTAAACACCTCATTTTACTTTAAATATGCTGTATTGCACACTTGTTCACAACCTGAATTTAATCCGCAGATGGACGCAGAGGGGCACAGATGAAAGGCGAGAAGGTACATTTTGAGCCAGAAATGGGCCGTCATGTGAAAGATATGTACCGCTTGACCAGGTGGGCACTGATAGATGCCTCATCACAATCGGTTGGCATTCGGAAAAGCGACCGCTTGTTATTGGCCAGTGATAGTTTAATGACACTTGGAGACGAGGAGACCGCGCGTATTCTGAAGAACAATCCAAACGCACTGCTTGAAAAAGTTGCCGCGGCACTCATCCAGGCCGTGGAAGAAGCCAGACATCCCCACCAGGACAATACGACGGTGTTGCTCTACAGGCCAAAAGCCGATTGTGGGAGGGCATGCTTCCCGAGAAGCCTTGAGAAATAGGACCATAAACAGGCTTGTCAAGACTCTGGTCTGCGTTTAAGAAAATGCTCACAAAATCTCCTGGTCAGGCTTGATCTTGTGAGGGAAAAATTATATTGTACAGAAACCATTTGTTAGCTTGAATTCCTGAATCGCCAACCTCGATGCTCTCGAACTTTACCTTCTATCAAAGAAAGGTATCCCATGACAATCCCTAATCTGTACGAATTTGCGACGAAGGAACTCGCACAGGACGCCACCATCGCCTACATATTGGCGTGGGCCGACCCAAAATATCGCAAATCGCATCCACAGCTTCATGCTCTTGGCACCGAACTGTTGCGTTCACTTCTTTGCACTCAAGAGATGGATATCCCGATAATCAAGACACTTCAGGTTAAGACTCAAGATGTCCGGATTGATATTCTCGTCCGGATCAACGTGGATCAAAATACTGACAGGATCATCCTGATCATCGAAGACAAAGTAAGCACCACAGAGCACTCGAACCAGATTGAACGCTACAAGGAAGCCGCAGAGAAGCGATACAGCGGCAGCTATGATCATTTGATCGCGGTGTATCTCAAGACGGGAAACGTATCAAAAGAAGAACTCCCTCCCAAAGATAAATGCGGTCACTTTCTGCGTCATGATCTTATTAAGATTCTAAACGGATTTCAGGATACAAAAAATGTCATCGTAGATGACTTCCGCACATATCTCCAGAGACGGGAGGAGAGATGGAAGGATGATATAAGAAAAAAAGGCGAATCGTTCGTCAGCCGCGCCGAGAGATTAGGCGTATATGACCTGTTCGCTTCCGTCGA
Organism: Gemmatimonadota bacterium; assembly: GCA_026706845.1. Lineage (NCBI taxonomy): Bacteria > Pseudomonadati > Gemmatimonadota > Gemmatimonadota bacterium. The sequence continues at coordinate 19,467 of JAPOXY010000017.1, read as the reverse complement.
AAACATGTTCAAGCAAAATTGGCCTGGTACACGGCTTAGCTCTAATAATTCAAAGGGCCTCGTCTTCCGTCTAAGGCAGAATAAAACGGAAGGGTTTGTCAATTACGCTCGCATTGATCCAGACGAGAAGGTCAGGGTAGTTTTCTTTAGGCATGCTATCAGGTTGTGCGTGGATGAATTCAAGGCGCTCATACAAGAGAGGCCATTCCGAATAGTGCCAGCAAAACGTGAGAATGACGTGCTGGAAGACCTCGACGCTGCACTGGAAGAACGCCTGGAGATTCAATTCCCGTTGACTGAGGATGATTGGGAGACTCGCAAAGGGAAGTTGTACAGGCTCACGCGTGTCGTGTACGACGCCCAACAGAGTAGATTGCAGGGCGATTAGTCTAAGGAATCTCCGATTTATGAGGATATACAGGATATGCTTGAACGAAAAAAATCCGGTCAGTTGAAGTTTCATACGCATGAGACAATGAGGAATTATTAATGGAAACGATCCGATTGTCTAATGAGATTTTGGAAAAACTCGGCAAACTATGTCAAGCTGGCGGGTATAAAACCATCGCGCAAGGTTTGGAACATGCCATTGACCATCATCTTTTAGAACTGCGCCGTCAAAGAGCAGAAAAAAGAGGAAAAAAAGTAAGAAAAAAGTTACAAGAAAAAAATTTGACAGAAGATGAAATTCTCAAAGACTTCGAAATATTTCGAGAGAATTTGAGGCAGGGAAATGCCGCGACTTGAGCTTGCCATTGATGCAAACCCATTGATTTCTGCACTCAAGGAGGTGAGATTATCCATCTCCTTTTTTCTTTCTCTTGACAGCAAGGAAAAACCGTATTAGGATGGCATCCTGATATTCACAGGAGAAACGTGATGTCTGACCATTACGACGTCATAGTAGCGGGCGCGGGCATAGGCGGATTGTGTGCAGCGTTGCGTGCCAGGGAAAAAGGCGCATCCGTAGCCATCGTCGAAAAAGCCGAAACAATCGGCGGATCTGCCGCTGCATCGGGCGGCACAATCTGGTGTGCAAAAAACATCGATGAATGGCTCAAAGTGCAGCCCAATGGCGACACAGCACTCGGCACCGCGCTCATCGACCGCTTCTACACAGGCATCGAATGGCTCCGCAAACAGGGCGTATCCCTACAAGCGCGCGAAGACAAACCGTACAAATTTCAACGCACCATCTACCAGTTCACACCCGACGCGCGCACCGCAATGGAAATCCTCGGCTATCAGTTCCAACACAGGGGTGGCACCATCCTCACACACACCGGTCTGATCGGCCTCATCGGCGGCAACGGCAAACCCATCACCGGCGTCAAAACCACACATACAGAGATAACAGCCCACTCCGTCATCCTATCAACCGGCGGATATCAGGCCAGCCCCAAATTGCGCGCGCAATACTTCGGCGCAGAATCCGATCACATGATCGTCCGCGGCGTACCCCAAAACACCGGCGGCGGATTTCAAAGCGCACTCGAAGCAGGCGCGCAACCCACAGAACCTCTCAACCGCTTCTACGGTCACCTCCTCCCGGCACCGCCCGCACGAGTCGGCCTCCACAACTTCCTCACAGTCAAACCCGACTTCAGCGAATACGCCATCTTAATCAACCTCAAAGGCGAGCGATTCGACGACGAATACTCAGGCGACGAAGTCACCTGCCACACCCTCGTCCAACAACCCCGGGCCACAGCCATCCTCATCTTTGACCAGCACATCCGCGACAACCAAAACGCACTCTCCCAATGGCCCACCCCGGACAACGACCGCGTCAAAAACATCCGCGAAGCAGGCGGCGAAGTCATCGAAACATCCTCCCTGCCCGAACTCACCCGCGCACTGACCAACCGCTGGCACATCCCCGCCCACACCTTTGAAAAAACAATGGCCGAATACGCAACCGCATGCGCCACAGGCAACGGTCAAACCCTCTCAATACCAAAAACCGGCGGCCTCATCCCCCTCAACACACCGCCCTATTACGCCATCCGCACACGCCCCGGCATCACCTTTACTTATGGCGGAGCCAAAATCAACGCCAGAGCACAAGTCATAGACAAAAACGACCACCCCATCCCGGGCCTCTACGCAGCCGGCGCTGATTGCGGCGGCATCTACACCCGGGGCTACACAGGCGGCCTGTGCATGGGCCTCGCGTATGGCCTCATCGCGGGCGAAGGCGCGGCTCAACACGTTAAAAAATAAAGAAGAAATATCGGGTCTAAGGTTGACAAATCGACATTGTGTGAGTATATCTTTTTCATCATCGACGAAAAAAATAAAATTTTACCTTGCATATATTTTTGGATTGGCACTGTAATAACGAAACACCATGGCAGAATTTGAAAACATAGATGAAATCGGTCCTTGGTCAGAAATAAAGCTGGAGATTATTCAGAAATATGCAAGTGCATATTCCGTGATATTATCCAAAAAGGTCATTCTTTCCCACGCCTATATTGATGCTTTCTCAGGACCGGGTTTTCACCTTTCTAAAACAGACAAAGATCGATTTATACAAGGTAGCCCCTGGATAGCCCTTGAAACTGAACCGCGCTTTGATGATTATTACTTCATTGATATGGACAGCGATAAAACAGATATTTTAGAAGACCTTGCCCAAAACCATGATCGCGTCCATATTAGCAACGGAGACTGTAATGACTTATTGATAAATGATATTTTTCCTGAGGTACAATATGAAGACTATCGAAGAGCACTCTGCCTTCTGGATCCCTACGGATTGAATTTAAATTGGGAGGTTATTTCTCAAGCTGGTCAGATGAGAAGTGTAGAAATATTTCTGAACTTCCCCACAATGGACATGAATCGAAATGTATTTCGGCAACACCCCGAAATGGTTTCACAACACAATATCAATCGGATGAATGCCTTTTGGGGCGATGAATCCTGGCGTGATATTGTTTATTCCGAGTCACAACAGACCGATCTTTTCGATAATAATGCAATCGAAAAAGTTTCCGATAATGACATTGTTGCCCGTGCGTTTCAAGATCGGCTAAAAAACAAGGCCGGTTTCCAACATGTACCTTCCCCCCTCCCCTTAAAAAATTCGACAGGTGCAACGCTTTACTACCTCTTTTTTGCTTCACAGCAGCCGGTTGCAGAGCATATTGTCGAAGATATTTTTTCACAGTACAGGGGAGCTACGTAATGACAAAATCAAAGATCGAGTGGACTGAGGCGACCTGGAATCCTTTAACCGGATGTACCAAGATTAGCCCTGGTTGTAAATTTTGCTATGCTGAAAGGATGGCAAAACGCTTACAAGCAATGAGGAATCGGAACTACAAAAATGGATTCGACCTCGCGCTTCACGAGCATATGTTAGAACTGCCACTGAAGTGGAAGAAACCACGAATCGTTTTTGTAAATTCTATGAGCGATATGTTTCACGAAGATGTACCTATCTCCTTTATCCAGAAGTGCTTCGATGTAATGAGAAGGGCTTACTGGCATGAATTTCAGGTACTCTCCAAACGAGCAGACCGCCTGCAGAAAATTTCTGAGTTCATTGATTGGCCCAATAATGTTTGGATGGGTGTTAGCGTCGAGAATTGTGATTACACCTGGCGTATTGATTGCCTCAGAACGACCAATGCCTTTATCAAATTTCTTTCGATAGAACCACTTCTCGGGCCTATTGATAATTTGGAACTCAATCAGATTGATTGGGTTATTGTCGGTGGTGAATCGGGACCACACAGCCGAATTATGAGAGAGGAATGGGTTATCAATATCCGAGATCAGTGCTTAGATGCTAAGGTTCCGTTCTTCTTCAAACAATGGGGAGGTACTAATAAAAAAAAGGCTGGACGGTTATTGGAGGGGCGTGAATGGAACGAAATGCCTCCGGTCTTCTCTCGTTCTTCAAACCTGTCGTCCTATCAAGAACAGACCTCACAAACATCATTATTCCAAATGACCTCTGATTAAGCTCATCCTAATGAAGTGTTAAAGAGATAAAATGTTCTCTTTTACTTTGGTACCTTGGGGTGCTCTTGTAAAAAACGCCCCGCTCGGTTATACCAGCGTGGCGTTTTTCTTTGTATAAATATCCTTATACCTGTGGCTGTTTATACTTTTTAAGCAATCACCTCTTCATCAATACGGAGACTTTCATGCAACCCAACATCCTCTTTGCTTTTGCCGACGACTGGGGGCGTTACGCCAGCGCATATCAGCGCATAGAAGGTCCCAACTCGCTCAACCACCTCATCGACACCCCCAACTTTGACCGCATCGCCCGCGAAGGCGCATTATTTACCAACGCCTTTGTACCAGCGCCGAGTTGCACCCCCTGCCGAAGCTCTATCCTCTCTGGACAATACTTCTGGCAAACCGGCCTCGGCGCGATCTTGCAAGGTGCGATATGGGACGAAAGCATCCCCACCTACCCCCTCGAACTCGAAAAAGCCGGATACCACATCGGCTACACGTACAAAGTCTGGTCCCCCGGAAAAGCCGCCAACGCCCCTTATGGTGCCGACCGAACCCGCTATGAATCTGCCGGCACCAACTACCGGGGATTCTCCCACTGGGTAACCAGACACGCCGACGAACTGGGCGTTGAAGGCGCCAAACAAGCACTGCTAAGCGAAACCCGCGACAACTTCAATGCATTCCTCAACGCCCGTCCAGAGAATACACCCTTCTGCTACTGGTGGGGACCCACCAACACCCACCGCTCCTGGGAACGCGGCTCAGGCAAAGCCTTATGGGACCTGGAACCCGACGACCTCAAAGGCCGCTTACCCGGCTTCTTGCCCGATGTACACGACATCCGCGAAGACGTATGCGACTACCTGGGCGAATGTCAGGCCGTTGACGCCGGCCTCGGCGTCTTGATCCAGCGCCTCGAAGAAATCGGCGAACTCGACAACACCCTCATCGTCGTCAGCGGCGACCACGGCATACCGGGCTTTCCCCGCGGCAAATGCAACCTCTACGACATCGGCTGCGAAGTCACCCTTGCCGCGCGCTGGCCCAACAACATCCCCGCGGGACGCACCGTTGAAGACTTTGTCAACCTCATGGACCTCGCCCCCACATTCCTCGAAGCCGCAGGCGCAGACATCCCCGATACCATGACCGGCAAAAGCCTGCTCCCCGTCCTCAAAAGCGACCAGAGCGGCCTAATCAATCCCAACCGCACCTTTGTCATCACCGGCCGAGAACGGCACGTTGGCACCGCAAGAGAAGGCCAGCTACCCTATCCGCAACGCGCCATCCGCACGGCCGACTTTCTCTACATCCACAACTTTGCACCCGACCGCTGGCCCATGGGCGATCCTCAGGGACTCGACGACCTCCAGGCAGAAGCCCCTTCTGCCGAAGACCTGACAGGGAAAACCTTCATCGTCTATCCCGACATGGACGCCAGCCCCACAAAAGCCTATATGATCCTCCACCGCGCAGAAGAAGACGTACAGGAACTATTCGAAATCGGCTTTGGCAAACGTCCCCGGGAAGAACTCTACGACCTGCGCGTTGACCCACACTACATGAACAACATCGCCGACGACCCCGAATACGAACCCATCCGCAAAGAACTCGCCACCGCACTCATGCAAGTCCTGCGCGAACAAAGCGACCCGCGCCTCGTGGAATCGCCCTGTCGATTCGAACACGCGCCCTATGCTGGGCCCGTAGAGAACTGGTAAAAAAAAACGGCTCCTCGATTGAGGAGCCGTTTTTTCGCATCCTACAAACAACTTAATGAAACACCACCATCTTCGTCTCCGTCATCTCCTCCACCGCGTACTTCGGTCCCTCCTTGCCCATCCCACTATCCTTCAGCCCGCCGTAGGGCATCAAATCCGCGCGCCACTGCGTACCCCAATTGACGTGGATATTGCCCGAATGGACCTCCCGCGCAAACCGCATCGCCCAGTGGATATTCTCTGTAAACAGTGCCGCACTCAAACCGTAATTCGTATCATTGGCCATCTCAATTGCAGCGTCGATATCGTCAAACCGCGTAATACCCACCGCAGGTCCAAACAATTCATCGCACGAAATTTTCATACTCGGATCCACATCGGCGAGAATCGTCGGTTGATAAATCGCACCATCGCGCTCGCCGCCCGTCACCAGACGCGCGCCAGCACCCACCGCATCCTGAATCCACGCCTGCACGCGCACGGCATCGCGCTCCCGTACCATCGGACCCATCGTCACGCCATCATCAATGGGATTGCCCGTCGCCAGCGCCTCGACCTTTGGCGTCAACGCATCGATAAAATCGCCGTAAACCGCATCATTGACAATGACCCGCTGCGCTGAAATACACACCTGCCCGGCATTGGCAAAACCCGTCGTCGCCGTCGCAGCAGCCACCTGATCCAGATCCGCATCGGGCATCACAATCAAAGGCGCATTGGACCCGAGTTCCATCGTCACCTTCTTCAACCCCGCCATATTGCAAATCTCTTCACCCACATCGCGGCTACCCGTAAAACTGATCTTGCGCACACGGCCATCAGAACACAGCGCATGGCCCAATTCATTCCCCGGACCCGTAATACACTGCACAGCCTCGGCAGGCACACCGGCCTCCACCAGAATCTCCACCAGCTTCAGCGCCGAAAGCGGCGTATCCGTCGCCGGCTTCACAATCACCGCATTGCCCGCAGCCAGCGCAGGACCCACCTTGTGACACACCAGATTCAGGGGAAAATTAAACGGCGTAATCGCCAGCACCACCCCACACGGCACGCGCAACGTAAAGCCAAACTGATCGCGCACGCCCGAACCGCCATCCAGCGGAATAGTCTCGCCGTACAACCGCTTGGCCTCCTCTGCAGACAGCGTCATCGTCTCAATCGCCCGCCCGGCCTCGCCGATGCCCTCAGCCAGAACCTTGCCCTCTTCCAGCGTAATCGTGCGCCCCAAATCCTCGACCCGCTCCTGCATCAAATTCACAGCCCGATGCAAAATCTCATACCGCTCATAAGCCGTCAAAGCCGCCATTGCTTTGGCACCGCGCACGGCTGTCGCAATCGCCACCTCCGCATCTGCAGCATCGCCTTTTGGCACCGTATCCACCACCGAATTGTCAAATGGATTGATCACATCGATCTTCTCAGCCTTATCCACCCATTGACCACCAATATGCATCTTCACGACAAACCTCCTTAAGTCAGTTAAAAATTACCGTCCTCAAAATCTATTTTCATCCCAGTTCACTCATCATGCACAGCGACACCCTGCAAGTCAACAAAATTTATCCCTCACCTCACCCCAGCCACGCATCCAAATGCTCCGCCGCAAAATCGTCGTCATTCAAATGCGGATAAGCAGCATACACGCGGTCAATCTCCTCGGCTTGTCCCGGCGACAGACCCTCATCTGGATTCAAACACCAGACACCCTCGAGCAACCCCTGCCTTCGCAACACCTCGTGAACGCCGGCAATACACCCGTGAAAATCATGGGCCACATCAAAAAACGCCGCATTGCAATCCGTCACCTCAATCGCCCGCGTCAGCATCTCCCCAGGCACAGCATCCAATTGCGCAATCTCGTGACACGCCCTCAGAATTTCCACCGCCTTCTTTGTCCACACCGCCCAATGCCCCAAAAGCCCACCCACAATACGCACATCCACACACACACCATCGCACCAAAACCGATGCGACGTCAGCAAATCCATCACAATATTATCGTCATTACCCGTATAAAGCGCAATATCCTCCACCCGTCCCGCCGCCACAACCCCGCGAATCACATCCAGTGTCTGATACCGATTAAAAGGCGCGATCTTAATCCCCACCACAGACTCAATCTCTGCAAAACGCCGCCAAAAATCAAACGGCAATACACGCCCTCCCACAGCTGGCTGCAGATAAAACCCCATCACCGGAATCACATCCGCCACAGCGCGGCAATGTGCAACCATCGCATCGACACCCGCATTGGCAAAAGCCCGCAAACTCACCAACCCGACCTCATAGCCGCAATCGCGCGCAACCTCTGCCTCTACCACCGCCTGTCGCGTATCGCCCACAATACCTGCCACGCGGATAAAATCAGCCGATGCATCGGCATCCATCACCTCTGCGGCCAGTTCCAGAACGGGCCGATACAAATCCCACTTGGAATCGCGGATTTCAAATTGCGTGGTATGCACCCCCACGGCCAATCCCCCCGCGCCAGCAGCAATATAATAACGCGACAGCGCCTGCTGCCGCCGCACGTCCAACTTCCGCTCCGCAGTCAGCGCCAGCGGATGTGCGGGAATCACCTGCCCTTTCTTCAATGCAATCTCAACATCTCTTCTCAACATCTGTCATTCTCCATTCATCCCTCGCCTCTCCAACTCAGCCCGATAATCTTCCGGCGTATCCAGATCCCGCAAAATACCCTCGTCATCTACCGGCACCTCCAGCGTATCGCGCGGATGCCCGCGCATAACCGGCTTGAGACCCTCATCCCCAGAAAGGTTCAGAATCTCGTCCCGGTAACGCGACAAATCGATCAACACCGGATGCCCGCGCTTGCCACCCGAAATGGGAATCACAATCCCCCGATCGCCTTCGCGGTATGCCTGAACAACAGCCTGAACAACGCGCAATTCAATCTGAGGCTGATCCCCGAGAGCGACCAACACCGCATCTGCATCCCCGGGCAAATGGTGGAGACCGCAAAGAACGCTGGAAAACATCCCCTCGCGGTACGCATCATTCACACAACACAGCGCGGGCCGACCGCGCAAACTCTCGCGCACCGCATCTGCATCGTGCCCCAAAACCACCACAACGCCAGCCAGATCAGCACCGTGTAGCGTATCGACCACCGTTTGAAGAACCGTTCGATCGCCAAAAGGCAACAACTGCTTGGTTGACCCCATGCGCCGCGCCATCCCCGCGGCCAGTACAAGACCGTAAATTCGCTCGTTCATATATCAGCTTTCAGCTATCAGCTTTCAGCTAATAGCTTGTTTTGCTAACTGCTGACCGCTGACCGCTTATTTTGCATTTGTAGTATAACGATAAGGCTTACTATTGACAAGGGCGTATTTGAGTAGCTCGAATATCATTCCATAAACTTATAATAAAACAACATTTTATTAAAATAACTTGACTTTTTCTATTCAGGCATTAAATTTTTCGGGGTTATAAACAAACGAAGCGCGGGCATCTCAAAACGCGAGGTCACACCATTGATTTGCGAACAATGTGGCAAAGTTCCAGCAACAAAAGCACAAACGCATATCGAAAACGGCATAAAGCGCGTCCTTTATCGCTGTGATACCTGCGCGGACCTTACCGCCCCCAAATTAGACCGACCATGCGCGCAGTGCAAACAGCGGGAAGGCGAGATTAAACTCATTCGTATTCGCCCGCGCGGCCGGGTAGTTACATATATATGTCAGGCCTGTGCTGACACAAGCTAAATCCCCTGAACTTATGGACCTCAAAAACTTCATCAATCCCCCTGCTGCTGATCGCCTCGTTCCATTTTGGATATGGAACGGCATCATAGAAGAAAACGAACTCGTCCGTCAAATCCGCGAAATGAGCGAAAAAGGACTTGGTGGATTTTGCCTATCAACAGGTCCCGGGCTAAAAACGCCCTATTTGTCACACATCTGGTTCGAGCGCGTAAAATTGGCACTCGAAACAGCAGAAGAAAATGGCCTCCAGGTCTGGATCCACGACGAATACCGCTATCCAGGTGGTATTGGATCAACCCAAATCACCTTAAACCATCCCCAATTCGTCGCACAACAACTCACCTTTCGCGAAACCGTTGTACAGGGCGGACAACAAGTTGACCTTATGCTGCCCTGGGCACCCGTGTTGCAAGCATTCGCTGTTCCCCTGCGAAGAGACCGCTGTCTGTGGGAAGACAAACAGGATATCAGTGCTTATCTGGGGGTCAATCATCAACACCACGCATTGCGCAACAACAGCGCCGTGTCCCCCCACCATCCCCACAATTATGTATCTTTCGACCCCACCCGTCGCCTGTACTGGAAAGCACCTGCCGGACGTTGGCGCGTGCTCGTTTTTTTGCAAGAACCCTCGGCAAATAGCGATTGTCCTGGCTCACATCTCGATCGCTTCAATCCAGAGTCTGTCCGCACCCTGCACCAGACCATTCAACAACCCTACATCGAACAATTTTCCGCTTTTCAGGGCAAAACCCTGAAGGGCATTTTAACCTCGGAAACGCATTTTCCCAAAGATCGCCTGCCCTGGTCACCCGTATTGCCCGACTACTTCCAAACGCGCAATGGCTACAATCTCCTGCCTTGCTTGCCTGCCCTCATAACCCACTTTGGACCCAACACGGGCCGCATTCGCTACGACTATTTTCAAACCCTGAGCGAACTGCAACAGCGGCACGACAGCGCGCGCAGTGCCGACTGGTGCAAAGAGCACGACCTCAATTATGCGAGCGATATAACCCCGCTTCGCAATGCCCATCGCACTTCCATACCCATACCTGGCACAGGCGGTAGCGTTGAACGCACCAGAGAATACGTCGTATCGTATCGCCACAGCCCTGAATTTGCAACGGCACTTGCCGCACAGACAAACACTTCGCGCGTAATCAATACCTGTTTTCAAAACACGAGTTGGGCAACCACGCTACAAGATATGAAAGCACATCTCGATACCCTCGGCACCCACGGAACCAACTTCTTTGCGCCCCATGCCCTTTACTACACACTCGACGGGCTGCGCAAACACGCCACATCTCTATTTCATCAAAATCCCTACTGGAAACACTTCCACCTGCTGTCTGACTACGCGGGGCGACTTACCCATCTCTTGTGCCGGGGTCAGCAAGTAGCCGATATTGCACTCCTCGATCCCGTCACCAGCTTGTGGGCACACCTCGCACACCCGTTTCACAACTGGTCTTATGTCGGCTATGATCCCGATGAAGAAACACTGACCAATAACCTCGTTGCCGACTGGGCTTGTATTGCCTGCGCCCTGTATCAGATGCAGCGGCCATTTCAAAGCCTTGACCCGGCCCTCCTCGCCCAGGCGGAAATCGTCAACCGCCAATTGCAGATCGGCAAAACGCGCTACACGGTCCTGGTCATTCCCCCCATCACCAATCTGGAACGCGAAGCTTTTGATAAGCTACGCGCATTTATCAATGCAGGCGGCCTCGTCATCGCCATGGGATTATTGCCCATTGAGGATATTCAAGAGGGCGCATCAATCGTCGAGGGATTTTCGCGGTTGACCGACATGGAACCGGGGCGAATGATTCGCGATTACACCGGCCATGAATCGGGCGTCCACCTGCTGAGTCGAGACAACTTCATGTTTATCCGTACGGGGGGTACTGTAGAAAAAAATCAGGCGACATTCATGCTGGAACGCCTGCTCGACGAAATTCTGCCCCGGCGAGTACGCATTATGTCAGACGGGAAAAACGCCGATGCAATACAATATCACCACCGCACAGATGAAAAGCACCACATATTCTTTTTTTCCAATCGGGGAAATTCGCCTGTTACAACGCAAATTTATATACCCCCATCCAGTGGACAAATAGAAAAATGGGATTTAGAAACGGGCAAACGCACACCTCTTGAGGTCAAATCCACCGGAGAAATGAGCCGCATCGACCTCTCCTTTGATCGGCTGCAATCACACATGATCGTAACAGGCCCTGCAAAAACAAAAAAAGAAGAGCCTCCGGTAGAAACGCTCAAACTCAATTTAACAGGCCACTGGAAAGTTGACCCAGAAGAAGATAACGCACTGCGTCTGGACAAATTCAAAACAAAATTCGACCCGTCTAACACAGGCAAACGCCAGGGCTGGCATCAACCGACTTATAGCGATAGCAGATGGTCCGAAACGCGCCCACAACCTTTTGACGATTCAGAAGAAAAAACGATTTGTTGGTACCGAACAACCTTTATCGCAGACATTGTCCCCACTAAACTCTCTCTGGTCATGGACCGAAGTGCTATTCAGGGAGAGCATCAGATCTACATCAACGGTTCCAAATTGCCGAGCAATGCTTTTCGTCCCACCTTCCGATTCGATCACGCCAACGCGACGTGTTCCGTGGGGCAACGCATAAACAAAGGCAAAAATGTGATCGCCATCCGCGTGGAAGTCAACAGTCCAGGTGATGGCCTCCTCGATGCCCTGTATCTCTTTGGACGTTTTCAGGTCAAATCCTGGCGCAGCGTATATCCCAAACTAACACCCCTTCAAGATAGCGGTCCAATTTTTGACCTCAAAGCGCAGGGACTGCCCTTCTATGCTGGCACCGTGTCATACACCCGGGACATCGATTTCAAAACCCTGCCCAAAACCGCGCATTTCAAAATAGACCTCGAACGCACCGTGAAAAACCTCGACGACATCGTTGAAATAACAATCAACGGCCAGTCTTTGGGTGTATGCGCCTGGGCGCCCTATTGCTGGACTGGAAAAACAGCCCATCTCAAACAGGGCAAAAATCGCATTGTCTTCCGCGTCACCAACACACTCGAAAAATTACTTACAGGCATGGTATATCAGCCGAAAACGCGCAAAATCGTCCCGGTAGAGATCTAATCCTCACCTCCCAGCAAATATTTTCTTATCAGATACCGATAAATCTGCACAAAATCGCCTCGACCATTATCCGCATTGTAAAAGTGACATATGGGATTGGGATTCACTTCCAAAACAAAAAGCCCCTTGGAACTCGCGATCAAGTCAATCGCATAAAAACCCAAATCCAGCACCTGATTTAACGCCTGTATCAACGCGCGAAAACCCTCCAATAATTCCTCATCCTCGACCACAACTGCCCTGCCCCCCGCCCGATGCAGAGGATTGATATCCTCTCCCTCAATATCTGAATCATTTTGCTTTTGATATGCGAGCAGCAACTCATCCTCACTGCCCACAATGCGATACTCAGGCCCCTCAACATACGCCTGGATCAACAACACATTATCCAATCGGCTACTTTCCACACACAAGTCGTGCAAGCGCGCATGCAAATCCTCTGCATTCGTCTCCAAATACACGCCCCGTGCCATAGATCCGCGATTGCGTTTCACCACAACCGGAAAAGACATGTGTTGCACCACATCGCACACAATATCTGCAACAGAAGCATGTGTCTTATATCGATCAAACCGCTGGTCAGATAGAGGATTGAACACCGTCATCGTCCTGGGCACTGTGATATTCGCCCGACCAAACACCTCGTATTGATACCCCTTATCTTCTGCCAATTTTCCAGAAACATAATCGTTAAACGGATGTTTATTTCGCAAAAAATACAGCGGCTTTCCCTCTCTCTCCACCCGAATCACATTGCCATCTGCCGACACCGCCTCATACCCCACGCCCAACTGCCGACACGCGATCTCAAAACACCGCAAACTCTCTAAAATCACATCCTCGCCAAAACTGTCCGCCTCCCCGGGCAAATCCAGCACCTCGCGCGCCAACGCCACCAGATACAGCGACCCGAGTACACACGTAGGCTGTCGGGACACCTCCGTCAAAAAATCCAATCCCCCTGTCTCACACCGCACACACAGCCCCTCTGGAACCAGCGATCTCAAACGCGCCACAGAAATGGCCTTTGGATGCGCCGACTGCGTCAAAACAACCTCGGCGGCCAGAGGCGAAAGCGCCTGCAAAATACCCCGTGCATCGTGCCCCTGATTAACACCCACCACAAATCGCCACTTATCCGACAGGCATTGCAAATCGCGGACCAATGCGCGAACCGCATCCGGATTGTGGGCACCATCTAAAATCAACGCCTTCCGCACCACCTCAAAGCGCCCGGGCAGAGCCAGATTCAAAACCACATCCCGCAACTGCTCATCTGCCAACACCATCCCACACCCGTTCAGAATATGCTGCGCCACACCAACCGACAGCGCGGCATTCTCCCGAAAAGTAACCGGCCGATCCGCCATATCGTCCATTTCCGCATCGACCACATGCAGTGCCGCACCCCGAAGCGCGCATTCCCTTTCCAACAACTTCAAAACCTCAGGTGCCTGCCCTGACCCCGTAAACAGCGGCCTTCCCGAACGCACAATATGTACCTTATCCGCTGCAATCTCGCGCAGCGTATTGCCCAACACATCCGTGTGATCCAGATGAATCGCCGTCAACACAGCAACCTTTGAATCCCACGCATTGGTCGCGTCAAATTGCCCACCCAGCCCCACTTCAAAAACAGCCCAATCCACATTCGCCCGCGCAAAATGATGAGTTGCCAAAACCGTGAGCGCCTCAAACTTGCTAAACGCACCCCAGCCTTCGCGTTCAAAATCGCGGCTTTTCTCGTAAAAATGTGCGACGCCTTTGGCCCACACATCGCGCGCGAGCACCTCGCCATCAACGCATATCCGCTCGCGCACCGTGTGCAAATGCGGCGACGTATAAAGCCCCACGCGAAAACCCGCTGCCCGCAACAACTCAGCCAGCAAATAACTCACCGTCCCCTTGCCATTTGTTCCCCCCACAATAACAGAGTCAAACCGCACCTGGGGATTATCCATGCGATGCAACAGAGCGCGCACACGCGGCAAATAATTTTCCAGCGAACCTTCTATCGGCTCACCCGTTTCCCAATCGGGCAGCGTATTGAGAAATCGATTGCTCCGAAAATAATTCATTTTTACCTTTCAAATTAATGCGTATTATATAACGGGCGGGCACGGAGACCCGCCCCTACAGGATTAACAATATCATCGTAGGGGACGGTCCCTGTGCCGTCCCGCATGCAATCACCCCAACCAGTCCCCAGCCCCTTTCCCGAGGAACCGATGGAACGCATTGTCGATCCAAAATACCGCTTCGCCTTCTCCTCCAAAACCGGCCGGACATACTATCGCAAGTGCTATTGGGAAAACCTCTACGTCTTCACCTATGGCACAGAGCGCGCACTCGTCGCAACACGCGTGGTTCCCTTCACCTCACTGCACGAAGCACTCTACACCGCCTTCAAAGGACAGCGGGGCAACACCCTCACACAGCATCTGCTGCCCGAAGTAATGCAACAACCCTATCTCAATGTATTCAACAACAAATCTCAAGTTCAAATCTTTGCAGACAACATCTCTGCCCTCGTACCCGAACAGAACGAAGAACTCCCCGAAGAACTCACAAAAAAAATAGAAGCGCGAATTGAAGAAACCGCTTCTCGAATCATGATCGGACAGGGCATAGAAGGCGGGCTTGGCAGCTTTGCCTCGGACGAAACCACACCCTTTCTCGCCCGCGACGAACCCGAGGACCCAACCCGGTCCATCGTGCGAGAAGACGACGAAGACGTCGCACTGATCCAGATGAGCGTGCAAATCGACGCCGCCATCAAATCACAGATGCGCGAATCGACTGCACTCACCACAGGCTCATTCGACATCGCTGCGCGACTATACACAAATCCCCGTTACCTCGGCTTTGTGCGTCGTCTCATCAACGCCAAAGGCAGTTATACCTCGCCCGTTGTCCGGGACTTTCTAAAATTTTATGCCCGATGCTTCAACACCAAAATTTCCGAACACCTCCGCCAGAGCAAAGACGACCCCGACATCTTGCGCCAGCGCATTGAAAGCCTATTGGGCCGCGAAAAAGGTGGACGCTATCACTACCTCAACTATCACGACCTCACCATATTGGGACGCATTGTCAAAGGCGAAATCGACCCCGACCCAGACGATCCCGACAAGACCACACACTGCTTCAAACTATCCAGCACCATTGATCCACAAACCCTTCACCTATCCGAAATTCACGACCCGGTACAGCGTTTTGCAATCCGCAAATTTGTCGAACACACCTTCAACGCCCGTCACAACATCAAAAATATTCAATACATCGACGAACTCTCTCGGCGAAAAATACCCTTCGTCGAGCACCTTCCCGACCCCATCGAGCGCGCTATGCGCTCGGGCATCGAAACACTCGAAGCCTATCTCGACCACCTTGAACCCAAAATGCTGCACATAGCCATTGGCGCCCTTCTCCTATCACTACTCGGTGTCGTTGCCCTCGTCCTGGGCACATTTATCGGCCTATCGCGATGAAAAAATCTTCTGGATCGCGGCTCAACACCATGCCGCGATGACAGTCTTCCTCCCACTTCTTGTATCTTTGTGTCTCTGTGTCTTTGTGTGAGGCCCTCTCACTTCACACTCGCCACTGTCGGACCGACCCCCTGTTTCAAAAAGCGGACAAAAACATCCACATCGCGCGTCATCCCCGGAAAATGTGTAATCTCTTTTCCCCCGGGTGTCATAATCGCGTACAAAGGCAGAGCGACCGTACCGAAATGAGCCTCCTGCAAATCGCGATTGCGCTTGTACTTTTCTCCCCGCCCATCTGTGTACAACTGAACCCGTACAAACTGCTTTAACAATGCATGCACCTCCTTTTCTGGAAAAATATTCGCCTCCATCCAGCGGCAATTCGTACACGCATAGCCCGTAAAATCAATAAATACCGGTTTGTCCGTCGCCTTTGCTTCTGCCAAACCCGCTTCGTAATCATCGCGCCAGGTCAGTTCGGGCTCGCCACTCCTTATCTTGGCAATTTCCCCATAACTTCCATAAGGCGGGAAAAATGCATCCCATTCGCCCAGAGGGGCGCCAAAAAGACCCGTCATCAAATACAGCCCAAAAGCCAAACATCCACTACTCGCCAGCAAACGCAGCGGACCAACTGTATCGAGCGCAGAATCGTGTGGCAAGCGGATCTTGCCCAACAAATAAAAACCACACAGCAAAAAGATCGCGATCCACCCCGCAATAAAGACCTCGCGCGAAATAATACCCCATTGCCACACCAGATCGACATTGCTCAAAAATTTCAACGCAGCGGCCAATTCCAAAAACCCCATCACAACCTTCACGGAATTTAGCCAGCCACCGCTTTGGGGCAGGGCAGAAAGCGACTGCGGAAAAAGTGCCAAAAAGAAAAACGGAGAGGCAAAAGCAGCCGAAAATACCAGCATGCCCAAAATGGGCCACGCCCACGTTCCCTGAGCCGTCAGCACCAGCAGCGTCCCCACAAAAGGCGCAGTACACGTAAACGATGTGAGAGAAAACGTGAACCCCATAATTAGAATCGCGCCATAACTGCCCCCCTGAACCTGGTTTAACTTATTGACCAAACCGTAGGGCAATCGAATCTCAAACAGCCCAAACAATGCCAGCGCAAAAGCCACAAAAATCGCAGTAATCAACAAATTGACCCAGGGATTGGCCGCAAACAGAGCTGCGCCAGACGCGCCTAAGGTCGCCGCCAACACCATACCCAGCCCGGTAAACGTAAAAATAATACCCCCGCAATAAGCCAGCGACTTGGTAACAGACTCCCTCCGGCTCTGCGTTTCCTGCTTGGTAAAAAACGACACCGTAATGGGAATCATCGGAAACACACACGGCGTGAGCAAAGCCAGAAAACCCATCCACAAAGACAGGTACAAAAACGCGCTCAAACCCTCTGTAATCGCGCGCTCAACATCAGCCACGCTACCCGTGCCATCCAACGACACCGGGGGTGTCGCATCAGAAGAAAACACATACTCAGCCCGCGCAGGTCCCGCCTCCACCACCACGGGAATCTCAAATGCGTACGTATTGGGCGGCAAACACTGCGTCGCATTGCAAAGCATATAGATCACTTCACCCGACAGCACCCGCTCGCCCGGCATCCCCTCACCCACCTCTGCCCGCACCCCAAACCGCACTTTGGGGTGGTAATATTCCACATTCATCTCAAAATTTGGATCGTATTCCACAATAGGCCTGGGCTGAATCACCGCCCCCACTTGCCGAAATCCCGCGCCCGACAGCACAATCTCCGTGGGATAGGGACCACCCGGCGGTGTCGTTGCCGAATAAATATGCCAATCGTCGGAAAGATCCACATCAATCCAAACTGCAACAGCCTCCCCAACGCGCGCCGCCTTTGGCTCCACCATCACACCAAACGAAGCCTCATTCTGAGCCAATGTGGCACTGCTCTGAAGCACCATCAAAACACATACCGCGACAAAAATCCGCATATCGATCTCCTTTTTCACTTCTCTCTAACGCCTCTTAATAACCAGAAGCGTCACATCATCTGTCTGTGCCGCCGACGCGCGAAACCGAACCAGATCATCGATCACCGTATCGATCAAAACATCGGCACTCGCGCCTGCGTGTTCTTTCAGCAAAACCTCCAGCCGCGCCTCCTCGTAAAACTCTCCCGCGGCATTTTGCATATCCGTCACCCCATCGCTGTAGAGCACCAGCATATCGCCAAAATCCAAAAACGCACGCGCTTCTCTCGGCTCGGTATCCACCTCGGGTGGCAACGTCATACCCAGAGGCACAGACATCAATTCTATCATCTGCAAATCACCGCCCACAGACACCCGATAGGGATAGGGATGCCCGGAATTGGCCAAAACGATCTCCCCGGTCTCTAAGTCCAGCGTCCCCAAACAGCACGTCACAAAACTCGCCGCATCAAATTGCTCTTGCAAAACAACATTCAAATTCCGCAACACATCTATCGGCGTCTGTGCCGCGCGAACCTCATAGTGCAACATCCCGCTCAATTGCATAGCCCGCACAGCACCCTGCATCGCCTTACCCGACACATCTGCGGCTCCAAACCCCAGTATTTTCCGATCGTCATCCAACCAGAAATACGTAAAATAATCACCACCGACGTGATTGGCTGGCAAACACCTGCCCACCACCTCAAACCCTCTCTCGCGCACGGGATCTCGGGGCAACAGACCCATCTGCATATCGTGGGCTTCCTGAAGTTCCGTCTCCAACTCATCGATCAACTGCGTCTGTGCTATGCGCCAGCGCTTGTGCTTTTGAAACGCATATCCCGTCGTAACCAGCACGATGAGCAACGAAACACCACTCAATCCCACAAACCAGGGCCGTTGCCACACAGGCGCCAACACCTCAAACACCTGCACAGCAGATGTCTTATCCACATTAAAAGCCAGATCCATAGCGCGCACTTCAAATTTGTGACCGCCAGCATCGATGTCCTCCAACAAAACCCGGTTATTGCGCGAAAAAGAAGACCACGCCCCCTCGTCGAGCCGCCATGAATATTGCAATGACCCATCTGGCGTCTGCTTCCACACATCCTGTCCCGAAAATTCAAACAACGCATTTTGATACGGCGCAATTTGAACTGGCGGAGCCAAAAGAAGTGTTTCGGGCGCATCGCCATCGGGATCATAACAGCCCAACCCATCAGACGTCGCAAACCACAACAAACCATCGGCATCTTGTGCCACATCCCAAACCTGTGTACTCGGCAACCCCTCTTGAATCGTATAGCGCACCCAGGCAAATCCATCGGTGTGAATCGCGCCATCAATCGGCGAAGCCAACCACACCTTGCCATCATTGGCGGGAAATATCCGACTCACCCCATTAAACTGCGCCTGATCTGCGCCCGG
>JAPOXY010000016.1 GCA_026706845.1 Gemmatimonadota bacterium | reverse complement strand
TTCTGGCCCTATCTCAACTATCACATGCCCGATTACGTCCTCGAAGGCGCCGACGAACGCCTCCTCCGCGTTCTCGGAAAACACCCCGAAATGGCTTATGGATAGCCTCTATTCACACCCTCACCCACCAGGCACGAACTGCCGCAGATAATTCACGGCTTTGGGAACCGCTGTCTCTTCTGCCTCTTCATCCTGTCCCTCATACACGATCGACACCCACCCATTGTAATCCACCCCATTCAAAATCTCGAAAATACGCGGATAATTCAGCCACACCTCTTCTCCCGTACTGATGCGATAGACCTTTGCGCGGACATGCACGGCAAGAGGGGCTGTCTCTGCAATACTCCCATAGAAATCCAATGCCGGATCTTCAGTCCCGCGCTGACCACTCGACCCCGGCGACCCGACGTATTGCCCCGTATCGAGAATATGGGATAAATGGGGATTATCGACCGTCTCGAGAATCCGGCGCACATCTTTACCCGTGCGCGTAACACACCCGTGATTGTGGTTGTGTAAGCCCAGAACAATGCCTTTTTGTTGTCCGTACTCTGCGACCTCCTGCATACAGGGCATCATGCGATCCCACACCTGTTCTTCAGGCTCATCATTGCGATTCCACGCCGCAAAAATCCGCACGAGTGGCACACCCATAAACTCTGCAACATCGACCCAGTGCTTGACACTATCTATCACCTCCTGCAACTCTTCCTGGGGCCTGCCAAAATCATTGCTCACACCCAGATACGAAATCACCAGACCGCGCCTGAGACAGCGCATGCGAATATCCCGCAAATACGCCGGGTCTTCAGATTCAAACGCACGGGTGTGAATATCAATCCCATCCAGACGCAGATCATAAGCCTTGTC
Source organism: Gemmatimonadota bacterium (assembly GCA_026706845.1). Classification (NCBI taxonomy): domain Bacteria; kingdom Pseudomonadati; phylum Gemmatimonadota; species Gemmatimonadota bacterium. Next base: position 1,262 of record JAPOXY010000016.1, on the reverse strand, counting down.
GATAAACCCCGCCATATCGATTTCGCCAGCAGTGAACTGATCTTTGTAACTCAGAGACATACAACCCAATTTCATCATGGTTAACATCCTTTCTATTCAGGTTTCACTTCACACTTCCTACTTCATTCAGCGCATCGAGCAATTGCGCCACATCATCGCTACCATTGTACAAATGCGTGGAAACGCGCACCCGCCCAAACTCGCCCCAGCAAAAAACATTGCGCTCTTCGAGGCGATTGACCATCTCGCGACCATCATCACACGCAAAGCAGGTATTGCCCGACCGCGCTTCCCGGTTATTTGGCGAAATGACCTCATAGCCCAACTTCGCAAGCCCTTGAGACACCAATTCGGACAAATCGCGCGCGTGATTTTCAATCTTCTCGGGACCAATATCTAAAATCACGCCCAGCGCGTGATCCAGGTGCATAACCACCTGCATAGCCGGATTCCCGGGTTCGAGCTTTTCCGGCATCGGTTGTTCGACGACCTCGGGATCGCGCTCGGCAGTTTGTTCGGGCCACACTTTGAGATTGTGCCAGCCAAAACACGTCGAAGCCACCTGCTCTTCTGCGCGTTCGCTCAAATAGCAAGGCGCCGTACCATGCGTTGCCAAAAGCCATTTGTAACTGCTGCTCACCGTGAGATCGGTCAAATGCGCTGGCACGCGCAAAACACCCGAAGAATGCGTGGCATCAACGGCGAATAACGCGCCTTTTTTCCCTGCATCCTCAGAGAGTTGCGCCAAATTTAAACACTGTCCCGTATAAAACCCCACATGGCTGACAGCGAGAACGCGCGTGCGGGAATCAACAGCGGCGAGAAGATCCTCTTCGCGCACCCGCCACTGTTTATGCGGCACCAGACGAACCTCAACACCCCTGGATCGCAGATGCTTCCACGCATACGCCACAGAGGGAAACTCGAGATTATTGGTCACGACATTATCGCCTGGTTGCCAGTCCAACCCCCGCGAAAACCAGCCCATGCCCTCGGCAGCAGAAGGCATAAACGCAATGCGATTGGCCGGCACATTCCAGAGCTGCCCCATGCGCTTGCGACAGCGTTCTCCCCTGTCGTAAATTTTATCGCGGCCCTTGTGCGATCCACCCTTAAATCTAGCAAAATCGGCATATACTTCAGCCTGACTTTTGAGCCATGGGGACTCACCCCCCGTACACAGGTGGGCCATGCCTTCAATACCTTCAAAAGCATCGGGTGAAAGAAGAGGTGCAATTGTCAAAAGAACTCCTTTCTCTATT
>JAPOXY010000015.1 GCA_026706845.1 Gemmatimonadota bacterium | reverse complement strand
GCTTTGTGTCAACAAGCCTAAAGTCTCGCCATACCCCCAATGGTGGTGTCAACCATCGGGGGAATCCTGTGGCAGGGACAAGCCCACAGGCTTTAGCCGTGGGTGGTTGACTTGCGACAAATGATGAAGTGTTCCATCCACAAATGCCAGATATAATCTACGGAACGAAAACCCGCCTCTTTTAGCCATTCAACCTGAAAAGAAAAACGAGATATTCGATCTCTCTCAGGACTGTCTTCATCTACCTGCTCAATAATCTCACGCACCCGATTCGCCTCTTCAATATCAATCCCAGATTCTTCGAACCTCTCCTCTCGGCGAAGATTGAGCCGCCTTCGACCCAACTCATAAATATCATCGTCAAAGCGCGTGGACATAGCATCGATTAAAAAGAACCAGCCACCTGTCTCAAGCGCATCATAAATCTGCCCGAACAGGCGGGCCTTATTCTCATCTGTAAGATGATGGATAGTCGAAAACGATGCAACGAACTGAAAGGATCCCAAACCTTCTGGCAGCCCCTCATTGAGATCTCTCTGAAGAAATGCTACGCGATCTGAATGCGTGCCCATCTTCCGAGCTGCAAATCTCATCATCTCATCTGAAAAATCAATCGCCACACACGTTGCTTTCGGATATTTCATCAAAACACAATTGAGAAATATACCCGTTCCACATCCCAAATCGAGCATCCGAAATTCCGTCTGCTCATCAAACGGAATAAAATCCATAGCCAGACTGTGATAAAAATCAAACATCTCAATCCGAACTGGTTGCAGGCGATCATACGCCTCAGCACGGGTTGAGAACTGAACACTTTGAGATTTCTGGTTCTTTTGATTATTCATCATTTCGGCCATCATACTTCCTTATTTTTAATTTTTTTAAATTTGATATGTACCTTTCTACTTGATCACAAAACGCCAGATACTCTTCAGTTGAAATTGCTTCGGATTTGCGGATCTCTAACGCTCTATGAGCAAAATGATCTTTTCGATCTTTTAGATGATCAATAAGCCCTTCGTATGATGGTGTGAATTTAAATCCATACGCTACTTCTGCCTCTACGAATGCCAGATGCAACACCTGTTTGGCAAATGCTTGTGGGGAAAGTCTGAGCTTCCCATTTTTGCGACGGATGCTGTTAATACTGCGCTTGATGCCAATGAAATGGATGCTTGCTTCCTCTTTTGGAGGATAGGGCTTGATGGGAAAAGTAGTAAAATTGAATTTTATGCCCCATAAATGCATATAGAATGGTAATCGTTTTATCATTATGCGGATTGGAATCCAAGATGTTGCATTGCCCTTTTGAATGCCTCCTTTGAGTTCGGAAATGGTAATCCCTCTAAAGCAAGATTTGATACCAACTTCAGGTTCAACAGACTCATCGAAATAGCTATTGAGATGGTCTTCTTCACAAAAATCAAACGTCTTCGCTACTATTCCAAGCAGATCTATATCGCTGGAAGATAGTCGGTCAGAAGTCAAAAAAGTGCCCCCGAGATACAGGGCAAGCAAACCTCTCTTATGCAACTTTGAAACAGTTGCTTCTGATACTCGATTGATAATAGCATGATGAAGAGCATCTTTTGGGGAATTTGTTGACACTCGGGACATTTATTCTCTATGCTGACAAAATTGAGTATGATTATGAATCTGAATGGCCTACTTCTTCACGACCTTCATACACTGCTAATTCTTCATGTAGGCGTGCAATCATCTTGCGGATACCTGCCTTAGTGAACCCTTTAGAGCCAATCGAATGGCCTTTCTGTAACCGTGTCAATCGTTCTTCAAGGTGACGAATCTCTTCCTGAGCCTTTTGATATTCTGTCAGGTTAGCAATCATAATTCAATCTCCACAAGTCCTTTGCGACGTCCGTCAACTTCTTTTATCTCAAACCCCTGGGAGCCAACTCCCCGATAGAACTCTCCAACCCATCCTCCATACCCTCCTGAACCCGTTTCACAGACTCTGGCAGCGGTGTGTCGAATTGGTAGCCCGGATTAATCTCCTGCTTCTGCCAGGTCTCATACATCTCTCGCCACGCGCCCAAAAGCGTGCGCGGCTCTGGCATATCACCGGCGACCTCCCGGTATAACTTCTTGAGGTTATAGCACGGGACACCAGCATACATGTGATGCTCCAGATGCCAGTTCATCCGCCAATAGAGAAACTCCGCGAGTGGATTGAGCGTCATCGAACGCACGCATTTGCGAAAATCGGGGTCATTATCGCGCAGACCGCAGTGCTGTGGCAGACCGACAAAATAGACCCCCCAATTCCCGATAAACGGAAAAAAGGTGACGAGAAGCGGCAGCATCCATAAACCCGTGGCGATAGAAACCGCCACCACCGATCCGTGAAAGAGAAGCAGCAGACGCGACCACCACACCGACTTGCGTTTCTCATCCGGCTGGTCCGCGTGCAAAGCCTGCAACCATTCGCGACTTGGACTCTCCGTGGAACCGATAATGCCAAGCGCCGACTTAATCGTCACAAAAATCGTCGAAATCACCCCACCCTTGCCAAAGGTGCGTCCCGGTTGCGTAAAAATATTCACCGTAAACATCTGTAACAAAAAGGTCGGATCAACCGATGGTTTGAGCGGCAGCAATACCTCTCGGTCCCCCTCCGGATGCAGCGTATAGCGGTGGTGATAGGTATGGCTGGTGGCATAGTCGAACGGGTCCCACCAGCTCAAGAGACTAAAAAAATACTTGAAAAACTTATTTAGCCACTTTGTGCGAAACACAGTACCGTGACCAAGCTCATGCGGAGCCACGCCCGAAAAAAAACTCCCGACTGTCCCGTGGGCGAAAAGCGCCACTGCAAATCCGAGCCAGTACTGTTGTGACCAGAACAGATATGTCAAAGCACCCGTACCCAAAAATAACGCGAAGTGTCCCCCAGCCTGAAACCATCCCTGCAAATCGCTCCGTTTTGAAAGCGCGCGAAGTTTGGCGTGGTCAATAGGACATCTATACCACTCGACCCGAAGATCTTTTCGCACGTCAGCAAGTGGTTGATAATTCGCGTCCATATCTTTCTCTTCAAATCAACTACTACAAACAGCACCATTGATAGTATCAAGAGCCGCTTTCACCTCACACCACGGAACCTCATGGGGCAACCTATCCGACAGAGCGGCATTGGCTGCACAAACACCAGCAGCCTGTCCCATTGCCACGGCATTTCCAGTCACCCGATAGCTCGAATGCGCTATAAAATCACCACTAATGCAACGCCCCGCCATCAGCAAGCCATCGACATCCCGCGCAATCAGCGCCCTGAGTGGAATATCATAGGGCTGTGACCGGTGCGGCTTCGCCTCCACAATCTTCGTTTTTTTCGGATCTGTCGAATGCACGTCAATCCCCATTGTAACCCTGCAAACTGCATCCTCAAACCGCGCACCCCGCAGAAGGTCCTTCCCCGTCACCTCATACCGTCCGTGAATCCGCCGTCCCTCCCGAACACCAATCTGCGCGCCCGTTGCCACCACGCGCATATCCGACCACACACCGCCGTGCGCCCGCAAAGCAGCCACCTGTGTATGAATCTCTCGACGCGCGCGAATCATCGCCTCTGTAATCGCATTGGCATCGTCGCATTTCACGCCGTACTGGTGGTTCGCCATAAGCGCGAACAAATTGTCCCTGATGCGAAATAATGTCGGATGACCATACGAAGGCGAAATGCCGATCTCTTCCATCAGCGCGCTCAGCCTCTGCTTTGGCTCTGCCATAGACCCACCCACGTAGGGTTCGATCTGATCGAACTGCAACCCCATAATCAACGCCATCAGACTCATCGGCTGGACATCCCCGGTCTCCGGATGACCGACATCAAACCCACATCCGCAAAGCGCCCCCAGATCACCATCGCCAGTCGCATCGACAAAAGCCCTCGCATGCCAGGCTTCTCGTCCACTTTTGGACTCCGTAATCACGACCGAAAGCCTGTTCTCGCTATCCCGCGCTGCACCAACCACGCGCGTCAACAGCCGAATCTCAACACCTGCCTCGACACACATCTCGTCGAGAAGCAACTTCATCTCTTCGACATCATACGCGTAATTCTTTCCACCCTGAGCGCGAAGCCTGCGCGCATCCCGCGCATCGAGCCGAGATGTAATCTCCGCCATAATGCCGGGCTTATCCGCCGAATCGATAATCCAACTCAACGCACCCGTCGTCCACACCCCCCCCAGGCTACCGTGCAACTCGATCAGCCGCGTCCTGGCACCCTGCCGCGCACACGCAATCGCAGCGGCAATACCAGCCGGACCCCCGCCACAAACGACCACATCCACATCTTCCACAATCGGAATGTCTCTTTTTTTTTCTCTATGAGTCAACACAGCGACCTCCCATTCAACTACAGTACCTCTCCAGCCAAGACAACATCCTATCGAGATATTCCACATGCAGTGTCGGGTGTCCGTTCCTCCTGAACCCGTGAGACGACTTCGGAAAGCGCACAAACTCCACCGTCTTGCCCTGTCGCTTCAGCGCGACAAAAAACTGCTCGGCCTGCTCGATTGGACAGCGATAGTCCTCCTCCCCGTGCATCAGCAACACTGGCGTCTGCACCTCAGATGCATACGTCAACGGCGACCGCTCCACAAGAGCCTCCACATTCTCCAGAACCGAACCCTGCCACTGATTCTCTCCGAACGACACCCCGATATCCGACGTACCGTACATACTGTGCAAATTGATACACGGAGCACCGACCACCGCCGCCTTGAACCGATGGTCGTGACCGACAATCCAGCTACTCATAAAACCACCATAGCTATAGCCGTGAACCCCCAACCGGTCCGCATCCACATAAGACCGCTCACACAATAAGTCAACCCCCGCCATCAAATCCAGAAAATCTTCTCCCCCCCAATCCCCCAGCACCATCTTCAGAAAATCTGGCCCATAAGACGACGACCCCCTCGGATTCACAGCCAGCACAATATAGCCCGCACCCGCCAGAATCTGATGCGTAACATCGTACGAATCCGAAAACCGGCCGTTTGGTCCCCCGTGAATATCCAGCACCAGCGGATAGGAACCCACCTCGTCAAAATCCTGGGGAAACAGCACCCGCGCCTGAATCGTCTCCCCACCCCGCTCGAACACCAACTTCTCCACGCGCGCACCGGGATGCGCCTCCAAAAACTCAGCATTCACAGCCGTCACCGCGCGTTGTCGTTTCGCCCCCACATCCATCACCACCACATCGCACGGACACACAGGCGAGGACATCACCATTGCGACACGCGCGCCCGCGCGGTCAACCGACAAACCCGTACAAACCTGACCACCGCCATCCACAACCTCGGTCTGCAAAGAAGAGTTATCGGGATTCACCCGACACAAAAACGACTCTCCCGCCCTATCACCAATAAACAATATCCCATCCCTCGGCGTCCAGCACCGCGGCGCAAGAGGTTGCACAACCGTATAAACATCACCCGCCAGGCACACCGGTGCCTCATCTTCCTCCAGCACAAACAACCACGACTGCCTTGAATCCCACACATCCGCGTCGTGAGAGCCCGCAACCACCAGCCGTCTCCCATCCGGCGACCACGCCACAGACTCCGCGCGACTCAACCCCTGCGACCAGCACCGCGACCTCCCACCCGCCTTGTCCATCACATGGACCTCTGAACCCCGCACAAAATCGCGCCCTTCAACACAGTCCGTCACAAACGCAATGCGGCTCCCATCGGGTGACCACGCCGGCGCCCCGTGGTCCCCTTCCCCCTCCGTAATCTGCTCAGCCTCGCCCGTTACGACATCCACCAGAAACAACTGCGAAAATGCATCGCCTCGCCAGCCACCCTCATCATCGCGATACCGCACGCGACGGGCGACCTGCGTCCTCGGCGCCTTCTCCTCGCCTTCTACCTCGCGATCTGGATCCACGCGCGACACAACGACAAACGCCGAACCATCGGGCGACCACGCCATATCCTTTGCGCCATCGGGAAGCATCGTCACCTGCCTCGCATCCCCACCACTAACCGGCATCACCCAAACCTGCTTTTTATCACCCTCTCCCGAACGCAAAAAAGCCAGAGACTTCCCATCAGCCGAAAGTCTGGGCGCACTGTCCCCAGGTTCCTTCGCCACATCGACAGCATCCCCATCTGCAAGCGACTGCATCGCGATCCGCGACTCCCGCTTCATCGTCTCCTTATTGATCTCCTGCCGCACAAAAACCACAGCCGACCCATCTCCCGCGATCTCCACTGCCGATACTTCGATCAAATCGTACGTATGCTCGGGTTTAATTGGCGACATATCTATCTCCCACGAGACGTATAAATGCGACCGCCCTTGACAACCGCAACCGGCACCAGATTCTGCCGACCCGTCCGAACTTCTCCGCGCGAATCCTCAAGCCGAAACGCCCCTTCTCGCAACTCAAACACCACAGCATCTCCAAATGCCCCTTTCGCCAGCGTCCCCACCTCGCCCTTCATCCCAATCACCTCAGCAGGCACAGATGTCACGCGCGAGATCGCCTCTTCCATCGACAGACCCAGATGCAAAAACTTTGTCGCCACAGACGCGAGATCGTAAACAGGACCATTTACATTGTAAATATGCAGATCCGATGAAATCGTAGTCGGCAGAACACCCTGCGACATCGCCGCCTCGACAATCCCCCATGAAAAAGATCCCGCCCCGTGTCCCACATCAAACACAATGCCCCGCTCAATCGCGTCCAGAACCGAATCGCGGATGCGACCTTCGCCATCGAGAATCCCACACGGAAAATCGTGAAAACAATGCGTCAAAATATCTCCGCCCTTCATCACCTTCAAAATATCGTCAATTGAATCGCACCACGCATCCTGCGGATGTACCATAATGGGCAGCCCAGCCGCGTCTGCCGCCTCTCTCGCTCTATGCAAAGGCAACATCCCGGACCGCTCGCTGACAATACTATTCCGCGTCAGCCGAACCTTCACCCCGAGAACAATATCGCGGTGCTGTTCAATCATGCGGCATGCCTTATCGACATCCGCGTATTCGGGAATCTCGAACTCGCCGATCTCGGCAGTCAGCATACCCTGAGACGAGATATTCATCTGTGCCAAAATCCGCGTCTCACTCACATCGATCACGTACTTCCGGAACCCCGGAAAAATATCTGCACCCGCAGATCCCGCATCGACCACAGTCGTCGCGCCTCGCGCAAGACATGTAGGGTCGGGTTCAATGCCAAAATGACTGACACCGGCAAACACATGGACGTGAATATCGATCAGCCCCGGCGTCACCACACAACCCGCAGCGTCAATCACCTCGCGGGCATCGCCCGTATCCAGATCTTCCCCAACAGCAGCAACCCTGCCTCCTGCGAACGCCACATCCCGCACGCTGCTGAGACCTTCCGCCGGATCGACCAGCGTCCCGCTCTTGATGAGCAAATCGTACGTCATCGCAAACCCCCTCTCGTAAATTCCTTCACTCACCCAGCGTGTACGCGCGGCATGATCAGGCGACGGTTGCGCGCCAGGGGCAAACCGGCAAAAGCGCAGCGGTTATTCCACTGATCTATAGCCGCGGCACTTTTGTATTCGTTAATAATGGCGTGGCGGCCCCGCTGAGTGTAATTGTGCCCAGCTCTGTGTACGACCAGCACATGAATAATCGCCACATCGCCGGGTTGCGCGCTCAGAACAACCGGACGTTCGGGAGCAATCAAATCATCTGCAATCGAGTGACCCCTGTACGTGGGAAACTCACCCTCGCGATGAGAACCGGGCACCACCTCAGTAGCACCGGCCTCAAAATCAGTGGGATCGAGATACGTGATTGCCGCAGCCAGATCTGGAATCGTATGCCGCTCGTACGGCCAATCCTGATGCCAGCTCTGCTCGCAGAAAAAACCCGGCGGTTTATTGCGGATCTTCCCATTGTGAAAATCCAGATCAGGCCCCAAAAGATCGACCATAACCGAAACAATGCGCGGCTCGGTAAACTGATCGAACCAGTAGTCATCCGCCAGCGTCTGATCCATCATACCCACCACATTCTTCGGATTAAAAGGATCGGGCTGATACCCCTCGGGCTCCTCCATAAAACTGTAGCGCATATTTTGGGGGCGCCCTTCGGTGCGGATGACCAGATCGTGGAAACGGCCGCGCATCTCCTTCATTTCTCGGGAACCGTAAAAACCCTTCAGAAAAAGGAATCCATCCTCGTCAAAAGCGCGCTTCTGCTCTGGCGTCAAAATCAACAAATCGGACATGACATAATCCTCCTACAGAATAAGCAAAGCCAACGTGATGAACAGGTGTTTCGTCAATGAGTATGGGTTAGTTCATGGAGATAGGGCAGCAACAAGGCGATAACGACGCTCACAACCAGACCGAAAGTAATCTTTGCGAAATCGGAAAGCACCAACCGCGCCACATCTCGGCGGCGGCGGTGCCTCCCATTCCAGACGAGGGCGATCTCGCGCCCTGCCAGCAGACCAACAAAAACCCAGGTCGTACTCATCGGGAGCTTGCTAACTTCCTTAAACAGAAACAGCACAATGCCATAGATCAAATCTACAAAAGTCGCCGAACGGATATCCGTAGTATTCGTCTTCGTCAACACCACCTTCTGGATCGCACCGCCATGCGTGTAAAAGATAATGGCTTGCATAGCCAACATAGCGACGATGGATGCTATGAACCACCCCAAAGATATGTCTGGCGTGCGAGTAATCGGGTCACGCGGCAAAAATACATAGATATTGGCCAGATCCTGAATCAGCCACTGGCTCCAAAGAAAACCGGTTGAACACCACTGAGCCACTATCCACCAGGAACTTGTCGGCCCATCTGTCTGCCTGAAGCGAGACTCTAACCCCCGCGTAACCAGCCTGTAAATAAAGATGGCGGCCACGAATGCCGTCGCATACCCCGCCAACGACTTGATCAGCATACTCGGCAATGCCTTCGGTGCAAACACCGTCAGGGTCAGGAATGTGGTACTGACCGGAATACCCCCACGGGTCAGCAAAAGCAGTACAAAAGGCGGGATACAGTAAACCCAGTTAAAATGGTCTGGCACTTCAATCGCCGTAAGTCTGCCATACGAGACATCGCCGTCATATACCACCCACCCATACACGAGGACCACAGTCAGGATGCCGCCGCCAAAGAGCCACAGCACCCACCACGGACGGTGAGAATTGGAACTGAGAAACGTCCCCAGTGTCTGAATTGCGTCGTTACCGACAATAGAATACGCGCCGAGCAAAAAGCCGATGACCATTAAAACTTCCAGACTCATAAATCCCTCCCTATAAAGATGTGTCAAATGTCCATACCTGAGTCCTGGCAGACATTCAACGAACGGTTGCGATGATAATGAGATCACGCAACCGAAAAATCAAACCTGACACGCGACTGATCGGGTGTAGCGGTAAATCTGATATTCGCCGTGCTACCTGTAATCTCAACTGTTCTCTGTGCGATATCCGTCTCAACCCCAATCTCGAGACCATCCAGGCGCCACACATCCTCTTCAAACACAGCCACATTGGGTGAAAAAATCTCAAACACAAACTCCCGCGGATGTCCGGCCTCTGTCTGCTGTTCACCTCTAATATCAGCCTCAATCGACAGACGCCCCAATTCCGCCTTTGCCGCAATCTGTCCAATATGCCGCAGCGCGAGCCAACCGGTCTCACCATCTGACATGCGCCAGTGAATCGTCGCAGGATGGTATTGGAAATTGCGACCAGAATAGCCACCCGAATCCTCTGCGCCGATCATGTAATGCTCATCCAGCCACGCGGTTGCAACGCGCTCATCCGTAATCCGTTTCTCGACACCTCGCGGACCCTCAAATACCGAAAAAGCGGCAGCGATCTCTGGCGGCGCATCAACTCCCAGAATCGCAAAACACGGTCCATAATTGAACTCCGCGTTAATCTCCCCTCCTCTCGGAAATGGGGTTATCTCACGGCCAAATGCGAGCCAGATATGCAGACTCGTAAGCGCGGTATAATGCTTCATATCCATCCCATAGCTGCGCGAAAAAGGCCCGCACAGATTGCTCAATCCCGCGTGGTAATAGCGCGCAATATCCCGCCAGAGTTCTACCTCCATATACGCGCCCAACTCGTGGAGCGCACTCTTCTCCAGATAGCGTCGCCAGAAGCCCAGTGCGTAGAGATTCACGCCGTAGTACGTCGGTGAATTGTACTCCGCAAAAGCATTATTCTGCGCGAACAAGCGATAGACCTCACCACCAAACGCTTCACCGTATAAAACCATCTCATCGTTTCCGATACGCTTTCCAACCCACACGCACATCGCGGCCTTCATCAAAGCGATATTCGAATACGTCGGCGGACAGCGATCCGGAGGTTCGCCCACAACAGCCATCTCCAAAGACCGAATCATGCGATCAATCAATCGCCGGGGCAACCGATCCTCATACTCCTCAAGCACAGTCGCAAACCCAAGCCCGATAAACTGCCGCCAGTTCGGATCATAGGTACGCCACATCACGGCATCGCCCTCTGAGGGATGCGGCTCGCCCACATAGCGATAAAAAGTACCGTGGTATGGCGTCCCCGGCTCATCGAACTGATTATCGATAATCGCATCAATCGTACGGCACGCTTGCTCAACATCGTCACCCCGATTGCGAAGAAGAAGCCCCACCGCAAACCAGACCGAGTTCCGAACCATCAGAACCGCATCATTCTGGCGGTGAGACCATAACAACGCGCTCTCGGGATCCCAGAACCCCTCTGACCATTCGAGCGACTCAGTTGCGAGATGTCTCGCATAAGGCGACAGATCGGATAAAGAAATTCCTTCAGACATCGCGTGTTTCCATGTTCAAATTCGAACGCTTCATAATATACGCTCTCATTACAAATCCCTTACTGAAAAATTTCCAGTACGTTATGACTTCGCCGCATGTTGCCGCAACGCTTCGGCAATGCGTTGGAAGCGCGTATCCTCGGGAAACTGCGCGAGCCATTCCATCAACGTCTTATTATCCTCCGTAAACTCCGCATCGGGATCGGAACCACTTTCCAAAAGCAACGTTACCGTATCGAGATGCCCGTGCCCACCAGCACAGTACAACACCGTATGCCCGCGATCATTTGCGACATTGACATCTGCGCCATGCGCGATCAACAGACGCACGATTTCGGTATCGCCATTGCGCGCCGCGTGATGCACAGGCTGATCGCCGCGACCATCTACTGCCGTCGCCAGATGGGGATGCCTGTTGAGCAACGCCTGCACCCGCGCTATATCCGCGAGAAAAACAGCCCCCAAGAACTGCCGCGACAAATCATCAGTCGGACGGACATGGGGATCCAGAGCACCGTATTGAATAAGCAGCGAAACAATATTTTTATTATTCGGAACCTCGCCAGCGTAGTGCAACACATAGCCATCATGAGCCGCCAGATCAGCACCCGCCTCAATCAGCAGCCGCACGATATCCTCGTGTCGCCACAAACCCGCGTGAAAAATTGGCCGCCATTCGTATTCATCATCCGCGTCAACAACAGTGGGATCGGCTGCGATCATTTCGCGTACAGCGTCGATATCTCCACGCCTGCATGCATCGTGAATTGTCAATGTATCACTCATTATTCACCTTCCATTATTTTTTAAAAGCGGCGTGCAATAACAGAATGAAAACAAATACCGTCTCGGGGTTCTAATCTGCGATAGTACTCCAACCTGAATGACTTCTGCAGAACTCTAAGAAGCGTCTCCGTCTTTCTCAAAGAAAAAAACCGCTTCGGCTCGTAAGTATCTCGCTCCAAAACTCCCTCAAAATCGTCGCCTCCCCACACACCAACATACATCAACCCATCCTCTACGAGCCGCGCCGCAATCAAATCGAAAATCTCATCTATATCTGCCTGCGGGATATGCAGCAGACAATTCATGGAATACACCGCATCAAAAGACTCGCTCAACTGATCGAGATTATAGCAATCCAGAACGCGAGCGGGAACGCCCTTCTCTCTCGCCAGCTTGACCATCGTCGGCGCATTGTCAATCGCAACAACCCGGAACCCCTGCTCTTGAAAGAATCTCGCATCATGGCCAGGACCACATCCCACCTCGAGAATAGAACTTCGTCGTTCATCTCTCAAACACTGCAAAAACGCGCTCCTCTCTCGCACTTTAAACGCATCGGTGGAACTATGCTCCCTCTCCAGCGCATATCTTTCATACGAGGCAATCAGACTATTGGTGAACTTCATGAAAGCCTCCTCAAAACGGATTGGCAGATGGGAACAGCTTGATTTTCAGCCACAGCCTCTTTATTATGCCTTGCAACCTCCACAAAACCAAAGACATTTTTTGTAGATAGGGCAAAAAATTTTATGACAACAGATCAAATCAAATCGCGTCTTGAAAGCGACAAAATACAAAAAATTAAACTCGCTGGTTTCGACATCGACGGCGTTATGCGCGGCAAATACATATCGCTCGACAAATTTTTTTCTGCCATGGAAAAAGGCCTGGGCTTCTGCGATGTGACATTTGGCTGGGATATGATCGACCAACTCTACGAACAACCGACCGTCACGGGCTGGCATACCGGGTATCCGGACCTCCTCGCCAAAATTGACCTGAGCACCTATCGCGTAATACCCTGGGAGCAAAATACCGCGTTATTTTTACTCGACTTTTACGAAAACAAAAATCAGCCACTTGCGGTATCCCCGCGCCAACTGCTCCAAACAGTCGTACGCAAAGCGAATGACATGGGATTCCAGCCATACATGTCCGCAGAATACGAATACTTCATCTTCCGAGAAACTCCCCAATCCCTGGAAGACAAAGGATTTGAGAACATGACCCCGCTATCGCCCGGCTGGTTTGGCTACAGTATATTGCGAGCATCTGCGGCTTCAGAATTTGTTCACGCAATCATCGATGGAATGGGAGCGTATAACGTTGAACTGGAAGGAATACACACCGAAACGGGACCCGGCGTATATGAAACCGCGATTCGGTACGACACAGCATGTAACGCCGCGGACAAAGCCGCGCTATTCAAAACAGGCGTCAAAGAGATACTATCCACACACGGACTCGTCGCAACCTTTATGGCGAGATGGAGTCCAGACTACCCCGGCTGCAGCGGGCACCTGCACCAGAGCTTGTGGAATTTAGAGGGAGACACAAATTTATTTGCCGATGAATCAGATCCGCAGGGCATGTCTCAAATAATGAAACACTATATCGCGGGACAAATCGCTGCAATGCCCCACATGATGGCACTAATATGCCCGACCATCAACTCTTACAAGCGGACAGTCCCCGGAGCCTGGGCACCGACCAACGCCTCCTGGGGAATTGAAAATCGAACCGCATCCCTCCGCGCGATTCCAGGTACATCCCCTGAATCCACACGCACCGAATATCGACTGGCAGGTGCCGACGCCAATCCGCATATCTCGATGGCGGCCAGCCTCGCCGCCGGGCTATACGGCATAGAACATCAACTCGACCCCGGCGAGCCGTACAACGGAAATGCCTACGAAGCTCCCGAAGAACGATTTACACCATTGCCAAAATCACTTGAAGAAGCGACAGACCGATTAAAAAACAGCGAAATCAGCCGCGCCTGTCTCGGCGACGCATTTGTAGATCACTTCGCAATCACGCGCGAACACGAAATTGCGGAATATCGCCGCGCCATAACGGATTGGGAACTCAAGCGATACTTTGAGATCATCTGAACGCCTCCACAATATAATCTCCCACCCGCAGGGCATTTGCCGCAATCGTCAAACTCGGATTGACGCCGCCAGATGTGGGAAATACACTCCCATCCGTCACAAACAAATTGTCAATCCCCCTGAACTGGCAGTTCTCATCCAATACACTCGCCTCTTCATCATCGCCCATACGCACTGACCCCACGCCATGGGAAAAAGTGTCGATGCGATACGTGTGAAAAAAAAACGCGCCTGACGCGCGCAAAATCCCTTTGGCCTTCTCCACCAGATAATCGCGGCGATCACAATCACGCGCTGTGTACTGATGTATGACCTGTGCACGGCTAATGCCATAAACATCCTGCTCATCTGCCAACACCACGCGATTCTCAAACTGCGGCTCATCCTCTGCAACACACAACAGATTCTGCAAAAAGCCAGCGGCCATTGCCGTCAGGTTCTTAAGTCCAAAAGGCGCGTGGTGTTTCAGTGCTATGGACGACGGCGTGTAAATATCCTGAATCACCCCAACGGCGCGACCGTCCTGCCCTCGAAAATCCTCGTAAAAATCCGAAAAACACACCTGCTTGTGAAACACCTGTTCGGGATTCGTGCGAAACGGAAACACCCCCGCCACAACAGCATTGCAATGCCGCATCAGAAAACGCCCAATCAAATCGCCCTGCGGAAACGAATGCAGTTCTGACCGCAACAAAATAGCCGGACTTTGCAGTGCCCCTGCAGCGACAACAGCAACAGGTGCGGGCACTTCAAACGCCTTTTTTGTACGCCGATCCACACACACTACAGCGCGCACGCGCCCCCGTTTGCAAATAACACGCGCAACCTGCACCCCCGTCAAAATCTCAGCCCCTGCATCTTGTGCCAACTTGAGCAACGTCATCGTCAGATCATTTTTAGCCTCAATTTGACACGGAAACCCATCGCAGGTCAAACATCGAATACACACAGTTCGCGCCCGATCCGAAAAATTGATCGCCAGTGGCATGCGAAAAGGCCGATACCCCAGCGCGCGTCCAGCATCCCAAATGCGTTGTGCAGGGTGGGACAGTTCAATAGGCGGATACAAATAGTCACCCGTTCGCAGCGGCTCGTACGGATCGACACCCATCTCCCCATGCACTTCCAACAAACGCTCGACACAATCGTAATGCGGAGACAGGTCCCCATACAAAATCGGCCACGCGACCAGATCTTCTTCGCGCAGCCTAAGCGATGCGCCACCGTAAAACACGGACATCCCACCAACCACCTCATTCTCGACCACATCTGAAAAATCGCGGTCCTCATATTGCCTGACGCGAATAGGTGATGGCCCCTGATAGCGTTTCTCAACCAGCACAGAGCGGGGGTCCCAATCCTCTGCATCGCGTCTTGCCCAATCGCCCCGTTCCAACAGTAAAACCTTCATACCCGCCGCAGCCAACACATAAGCGCAGGCACTACCTCCAAATCCCGTACCGATAATAACGGCGTCGTAATCGTTAAAATTCATTGTTTAATAATCGGCAACCTCAAACACATACAGAACAATTAATCCAACAATAATAACCAATGCCCCGTAGTGGAATTTTTCTCGGGTATCAATACACCGCTGAATCCGCGGCAAATCGGGGCGAAATTTGCCCGACATCGTACGCTGAATATAAGTCTTGTAATACTCCACAACAAAACGCTCCAACCCACCATTCATATACACCAGAAATCCCAACGATATGGGATACATGGGATCATTTAAAAAATAGAACAGCGGCGAACAAATTGCCAGCACCAGGCCCGACCGCTGAAACTTCAAAATTTTAAACCCCTCAAACGGCGCATCTTTATACGCCCCGCCAAGCGACACCAGCAGACCCGTTACATAAGCCGTCAAGAGAAAGACCCAAAAACTCGTCACAGGCGCGGGAATAAACAACACGGCAAAAACGCCCAGCACCAGCACAGTTCCCACAGCATAACGCAATAAATCGCTCGGCACATACCGACCGAAAAACGTAATGCGCGAAGGCACAAAATACTTATCCTGATCTTCCGTGCGGAAAAACCCCTTGTAAAGCTCGGCCAAAAACCTTTCCAACCCCATAATCAGAAAAAAAATCTGAACCCAGCCCAACGCAGAAAAACTCGCCTTAAAAATCGGGACAAAATACAACACCGCAAAAATCACAACATGAAAATAAATACTCCGCGGAAAAGTTCTGGGCTTAAAATCCTCGTAAGGCGAATCCTTAAACGCCCCCCACAAAGACGTATAAAGTCCAGATACAATACTCACACTTAGGGCAATATAGAAATTCATAGCTATAATTCCGATTCGTCTAATGCCTTCACTTCACCTTTTTTACGCCCTCGATCTCCCTCAAGCACCTCCAGAATAGCGGGCAGCACCAGCACGGCAGCTACAAAACAAGTCAACAAACCAATCAAAGCCAGACGTCCAATTGAGTTCAGACCGGGATGCGTCGCCATCATCAATCCAAAAAAGCCGATCATCGTCGTCAACATAGAAATGAACATCGCCCCACCCGTGCTCCTGATCACCACCGGCATAGACCCGGGCCCCTCCTGCCTATATCGGTGATAGAGATGCACCCCATTGTCAATCCCCATGCCAATGATAGTAGGCAGCGCGACCATATTGTAAAAATTGAGCTTCAAATCCTGCAAATACAGCGAACCACACATCCACACAGTACCACAGGCAAGGGGAAAAATCACCAGCAAAGCAGAGCGCAAACTGCGAAAATCAGCCAGCACAATGAGAAACACAACTGCCACCGTCAGCGAGATCGCACGCGGACTATCGCGCAACATCAAGCGCAACATATCGGCAAAAATGATATTGGAACTCGACGAATAAAACACCTTGCCAGATGCGGTTTGAATCTCGTGTGAATCTTCGGCAAATGCAATGGCATTTTTTCCATCGCGCAACTGCACACTCGGCAAAATTTGCGCAAAATACGCCTGACTGCCATCAATAGTCTCGAATTTTCTCAATAAATTCTCGGGCAAATCCTCAACCGAAAGTCTTTTGACATCCAACAAATCGCGCAGAGAATCGAGCTTTGCCTTTTGCTCTCCTCTGATCAACTTCGCGCCCTCACCATTGGCCAGCGCGCGAATTTCTCCAATAATATCCAGCTTCTCGTCCTGACCGCGCAACTCTGTCCAGAGCGTTTTGACTTTATCAATCGTCGGCGTTGGATCATCTTCGGCTATCTTCTTTTCCAATGCATCTACAATCTCATCGAGTTCCGCTTTGCTATCCGCCAGCACAATGCCATAAGACTGCGATTCACTGCCGTATCTCGGAATCGTCGCCATCTTTTGTTTCACCTTGATCGATGCGGGCAAGTTAGAACGCAAATTGGTGAAATCGTATTCAAAATCGATATCGCGCAAATGGATACCCAGATACACCGTAAGGATCAACGCACCAGCAATCACCAACTTTGGATATGGGAAATGCCCCCGGCTACCGCCCCAATTGTGTCCCCACACGTGCCGCATGCGAATCCACATGAACCTTTGATCCGCCAGCACCAGCACAGCGGGCAATACAGTCGTCATAGAGACCAGCGACATCAAAATGCCCGTACCCACAATAAAACCAAACTCGGAAAAGCCTCTAAAATCTGTCAGCGTCAGAGAGAAGAACGCAATGGACGTGGTTATCGCCGCCGTCAAAATAGCCTGTCCAGTCTGACTCAGCATCGTCTCTATGGACATTCGCACATCCGTCTTGTCCATGCGAACTTCGAGATATCGCGCAAACATATGAATGCCAAAATCGATCCCCAGCCCAAACAAGATTACAAACAAGAAAACTGTCATGGTATTCAAATTGCCGATAACCCAATAAGTAATCGCAAACGCCCAGATCAAGCCCATCGCCAGCGGAATAGCCACAAAAAAAGCCGCCAATGGCTGGCGGAAATAAAATGTCAAAAGCGCGACAATACCCATGACACCAAATATCAACGTCGAGCGGACATCGCTCCAAATGGTATCGGATTCGTCAATTTTGTTCTTAAACGGTCCTCCGTATTCAATCAACATTTGCGGGTGATACGCGCGCGGATTCACCTTCTTGACAGCCTGCTGGATCACCCGCTGCATATCTTTGGCAAAACCGATATTGCTCACCGTACCTGCTGCCATCGCCTCCAATGCCAGGATGGTGCGGTCGGGATTGGTATAATACGTCTCGTCCCCATTATCCGCCGTGCGATACTTAGACTCAATATCCGAAAAATCGAGCACGGCTTCTTCATCATCAAGAGAAATATACAACGGCGACAACTTCAACTTTTCCTGGATGATATAATCATCTATACGCGTGAGCACCTCATCCAAATCGTCCGTTTCCATAAACAACAGCGCGTTCTTGCGATAAAATTCCGCATCTCGCTTGTAATCGACAAAATTGATGTACGTCTCGTATTTCTCGTCCTGTAATTCGTGTGCCAGGTCCTCGGCAAAACGCCTGTTTGCCTCAAAATCGGGACTCTGTACCAAAACCACCAGACTGCCCACACCGCCCACGCGCTGTTTGATCTCATTGAGCGTCTTCACACTCTGATAATTTTCTGGAATCAGGGCAACGAGATCCGTCTCGAGCTTCCGTCCGAGCCTGTACACAAAAATACTGCAAAAAGCCGTCAACAAAATCGACACCACAAGAATACCTCTGTAGTGTCGATAAGTCCACCCCGCCAAAAAACGAAGCCCCACTTCAACCAATGAGAGCCACCTTTCTAATCCGACTTATCTTCACTTAGTTTTTCTTTCAACTTATCCATTAAGCCAGCAAAAGAAGACCTGCGAATCTCCCGGCGAAACTGCGACCGATTGCTGCGCGCAACACTCAACTCATCGATGACCATATCGTAAATCAACCACTTGTCATCAACGAGATGCAATTTATAGTCAATCGTACTCGACTCCCGCCTGTAATACACCACTGTTTTAACAACAGCCTGTGTGCTGTCAACCTCGACACCCGTATAATCGATCTTTTCCGCTTTCGTATATAACGCGGGATCGGCGTAATTCTTCTCGATCAACTGCCTGTTCACAGCCACAAAATCAGTCCGCTCTTCCTCTGTTCGCGCTGCCCAATCCCGGCCGAGGGACTCCCGGCTAAAGGTTTCAAAATCGAACAACTCACCGACAATAGCTTTAAGCGCGGCGCGCTCTTCAGCCGTATCGCCCCCGGTCTCTGAACGCACAATATCCTGAATCGCCCGATCGCGGCTCTTCACCATATCGAGCAGTGCATCGCCCTGATCAGACGCGCCCGCCACACCCATCAAAACGAGCATCAGAAACGCAGGTCCGAGTAATAAAATCATAGCATATCGCCTATGAATATCAACAACTTGTTTGCAGACGGAACTTCTATCAAGTTTAATATTTTTCTTTCACAAAGTCAAGATAGCAGCAACCTGTCTTCGAGAAAGAGAGCTTGAGCATTAACAAAAATAAAGAACGCCCTATTTTGCAACAAAATTCTCTAATTATTTTTAAAAAAATACCGCGTACAAACAAACTTCTGTTGAAGTTGTACACCCCCCAACAGAAGTTTATTCCAATCCAGACAGGATTTGCATCAATCAGCTTTCTCTCCCAACTTTGCCTCATCCACATTCAAAGCACCGCGCGCGCGCAGCATCTGTCCGCCAAAGCCAAAAATACCCGCCGTCAACAGCGCAGAACCAATCACGAGAAACCAGTACATACCCGCAATACTATTCGCGACAGCCAATGTGCAAAAAAAGGCGGCAAAAAAATCGCGGCGACTCACAAATTTGAGCGACATACAAAAACGGTGAAACCACCCGCGTTCATTCTCGGGAACATCGCTCGAAAACGCCATATTAAAACTCACAATACTGCCGGACCCAACCAGTTTCATATACAGAAAAATCAGCAATACTCCCAACGCATCGAGAAAAACCATCACACCGCCCAGCAGGGGATAAAATGCCTCACCCGTATATGCGTACATCCCGGCGAGCACCGCCATAAAAAACACGAGATAGGACATATTATCCGCCAGCGTATCGACCCACTCACCCAGGCGAGAACCCATAAATTTTAATTTCGCAATCTCGCCATCGCACCCATCTACAATAGACGCAAACTGAAACAACAGCCCGCCCAGAGCCAGATGCAAATAACTCGTACTCCCCTTAAAAACCAGCCAGGCCGACAAAAAACTCAACAACATCGTCGCAATCGACAACTGGTTTGGCGTTATGGGCGTATGCACGAGCAGGCGAGAAATGCGCGTAGAAATTTTGCGATTGAAATAGCGCGAAACAAAACCATCGGTCGGCTTGCCGAGCCTGCGAAACAGCTCCTGCTCGGCGTGAACATGCGCTTCGGGCGTATCCACATCGAGCCAAAACGCGCCATCGATATCCGCAGTGCGCATACTGCCTCTCTCAGCCAAAACGCGAATCCCCCCCGACAATGACCCCTCGCCCTCTGCAATAGACTGCTCGAGCGCGCCAAACAAAAACGGACTGCACAGAAAAATCCCCGTATCCACCGCATTGAAATCGGCCAACTCTTTTCCGATTTTGACCACGCGACGGTTCTGTGTCATCACCTTCGTGGCATCTTCCATATCAAAAATACCATCGAGACCGGTATCGACACACAGCACAGCTTCATCCCGACCAACCGGCATACGGCGCAATTTGACCAGTATCTCGGGATCAAACAGATGATCGGACATCAAAAGAATAAATGGCTCATCGTCGACATATTCCCTGGCACTCAATACCGACACCCCATTGCCGCGCGCCCATTCCTTATTTTGAACCCAATCAATCGCCACATCCGAAAGCTGTGGATCATCGGCAAGGGCGTGCATAATCTCCTGGCACCGATACCCAACCACAACCACAAACTCCGAAATGCCCGCGCGCATAGCCGACAAAATCGTGCGCTTGAGCAATGGCACGCCAGCCAGGGGCACGAGAGGCTTGGGCAAATCCGCCCCATAACCTCTCAACCGACTGCCCATCCCGGCGGCAATAATTACAGCTTTATTCACCATAACTTCTACAACCTTTCTCAATATCCCAAGCAATTTACAAAAGACTGCGTCCAACAGCCCGTTGTAATCGCGCCCAGGATCGGTTAAAATTGAACACTGCTTCGTAATATTTGGCGCGAATAACACCGTACTCTTTTGCGGCATCGATCATATCCGATGCCTCTTCAAGCCCGGCATTAAACCCATCGCGAACCGATATAAACCACCGGCGGGTCGCCCGCCGTGCCTGGCTGGCAGCCGCCATATTTTTCTCTGCCTCGATCAACTCGCGGTAAATCTTCTCAATTTCAATCGCCACGCCCTTCTCGGCCAGTTGCTTTTGATACAACAACTTCTGATATTCCAAACCCGCTTTCCGCGCCTTCGCCGACGTAAGCCCAAACGACAGCGACTGTCGAACACCTATCACCGCCCCTGCCTGCAAAATATTGAAATCATCTCTGGCAAAAGGACTTGTCTGATCGTCGCGATTCGGTGCGTACCCATACTTAAATTGACCCGCAATAAATATCTGGGGATACCGCTCGCCTTTTGCCACCTGCATTAGAGACTCACGCACCTGTACAGCAGCCTGCAACTGCTGCATATCCTCGCGCTCTCCCGCGCGTTTGAGATAAAACTCAAGCGGCTCAATCTCCACATCAACCGGCGTTAGTGGACCCGCAAGAGCCAGCGAATCCCCTTCGCTCAATCCCAAAAGCAGGCGCAGGGCAGACTCGGCAAGCGCTTTTGTTTTTGCTGCTTCGTGTATTTTTTCGCGCACATCAAAGGCAAATCGATCAATGCGGCCCAGATCGGCATACGTAAAATCGCCTTCCTCTGCCTCCAGTTTCTCCTCCACAAAATCGCGCGCCGTTTGAAAATCACTTTGCGCCTCCAATGCCAGTGCCCACAAATCCTGCGTCAGTTGCAACCCAAAATACACCTCGGCGACCTGAAGCTCCAGGTCGCCGCGCGCTTTTTGCAACCCCGCCTGCTGAGCCGTCACCCCTGCCATAGCCGCTGCTTTGGCTCCGGATAAATAACCGAATGTAAACAGAGGTTGCACAACCGTGGCCTCTGTACGCGTAAAAATACTCAAATGACTCAGCATGGTATTGCCAGTGAGCGCGTCACCGCGCGCCTCGGGCGAAGGACCAATAACAGACCGCAGTTCAAACTGCGGCAAAAAGCGGATGGCATTTGCTTGATCTAATTGCGCCCGCGCAATATCGACATCAACCGCTGCTGCACGCACGCCGGGATGCACACGCATCGCCTGTGCAATACTCGCGGACAAATCATACGTTTCGGCGCGAAGAGAATGCACACAGAGAAAAATCCCAAAAAAGGACACACACAGCCTGAACATGTGTGAAAAAAAACCACACCTGTTGCAATTGAACAACACAACCCCCTGGACTCCGGCGAAAAACTTCAGAAACATAAAAATCTATATCTATATTAAACAAATAGTTAAAAAAAGACCATGCAAACAGGCACAAAATATCTCTCTATATAAGCGAAATCCGTGCCACCGTTAAATATACAAAAAAACCGGACAAAAGTCCGGGTTAGCTATACTAACGTTTTCATCCGCGAGAAGTTCCCCTCCTGTGCGGCGGTGTGGAAGATCTCCGGAAACCTCAGGTCGTAGCAGATCCCCACACCGAAGGTCCAGCCTTGCGGAATCAATCAGTTATAAAGGTTTCGAACTGTTGACAGAGTTGGTCGTAATGAGATGGCGTATCTGTCTTGGTCAGGGCCCTATATCTTCCACGATTTGCAGTTCGGCAGTATCCACCTCGCTGGCTCCGAAATATCCCAATGCATA
>JAPOXY010000014.1 GCA_026706845.1 Gemmatimonadota bacterium | reverse complement strand
TGCGCTTCTCGATCCCACGCGCGGGGGCGGGCACCTGTCCATAGAGATTCCCATTGGAGATTTGTATCCGACGTATTTGGCACCTTTTGTTGAGTTTTATCGGAAGGACGGTATTTCAGAAATTCCAGCGGGTGTTAGTCTGGTTTATAAAGCCCCTTTGTCCGATCAGTATGGTACGGTGTTTTTCGGGGTTGCTGGCGGGGTGTTGCACGCACGGGGATTTCCCGTGATTGTCGATGTACTGATTGACGGATCAGTACTTTATCTCGTAGATACAACGACCGGAGACTTTGTAAGAGAAACGTCAACCGAGGCGTTGATTGCCGTAGCAGGTGGTATGCGGTTTGATGTTTCTGAGAGCATAGGTGCATTTGTGCAGGGTCGCTGGTTTCGCGCTTTTGCGTCCGGGTCAACAAATAATTTTGGCATTCAGGCAGGGCTGATGTTCTCTTTGGGTGAGAGGTAGCGGACGAATCAGAAGTTTATATCCAGGCCGGGATTTATGTCCCGGCTTTTTATTTTACCGATTGATGGCGCAGGAAATCGATCAATAATCGCACGCCAACGCCCGTGGCTCCGATGGGGGTGTCGGGTTTGGTGGATTTTGTCGATGCGGTGCCGGCGATGTCGAGGTGTGCCCAGGAAAAGTCCTGGACATAGGCTTCGAGGAATGCGGCGGCGGTGAGTGCGCCCGCGGGCCGACCACCTGAATTTTTGAGGTCGGCCACATTGCTTTTGATGCTGTTTCTGTGACTGTCGAGAATGGGAAGATGCCAGGCAGTTTCACCGGTGCGATTGCCCGCTTCGTGGATTTGAGCGATGAGGTCGTTGTCGTTGCCCATCAAGCCACTAACTTCGTTGCCAAGTGCGGTGACACATGCACCGGTTAGCGTGGCCAGGTCGATGACTGCTTTTGGCTCGTAGCGTGCGCTGTATGCGATGGCGTCGATGAGGGCGAGGCGGCCTTCGGCATCTGTGCTGTGTATTTCAACGGTTTTGGTGCCGAGGGGATGCAAGATGTCACCGGGCCGATACGCGCGGCCATCGGGCATGTTTTCTGCGGCGGCAACCATGCCGATGACGCGGTGGGGCAGGTCGAGTTTTGCCACGGCTCGCATTGCGCCAATGACGGCTGCGGATCCACTCATGTCAAATTTCATGTCCCACATGCCGTCGCCACTTTTGAGGGATATGCCGCCCGTGTCAAAGGTTATGCCTTTGCCAATGAAGATGATTGGCGCGGCATTGGGATCGGCACCCGGGTGTTCCAGGATGACAAAACGAGGCGGTCGAGCACTCCCCTGTCCCACGGCGCTGAGGGCGCCCATGCCTTCATTTGAGATGCGCTGTTCGTCAAATATTTCACAGGAAAGTCCGGTTTCACGAGCCATTTCCAAAGCGCGGTCGGCCAGTGTCGCCGGTGGCAGGTCGTTGCCGGGGGTATTGCTCAGGTCGCGGGAGAAACACACGCTTTCGGCGATGATTTGTCCGGTATTCGCGCCTTTTTCCACATCGGTTTGTTTGGATGTGTCAAATTCGATGAGGGTAAATGTGTCGAGATGTTTGGGATTGTCATTATTTGTTTTGTAGTTGGTGAATTTGTAGTTGCCGAGAATCGCGCCTTCAACGGTGGCCTGTGCAGCGTCGGAAACATCGAGGCCGCCTATGCCACCGCCGTGTATGATGGAGGCGAGGGTCTTTGCGCCGAGTTTGATGGCTTCTCTGGTCGCAGATGCGGATGCGAGGCGCACTTGATTGGGGGTGAAGGCTTCTCGTTTGCCCAGGCCAACGATAATGAGGCGCGGCGCGGCTCGACGGGGATAGAGTACGGCGGTCTGGTTGCGTTTGCCGCTGAAGTCGCCGCCTGCGATGAGGTCGGTAATAAGCCCGTCCAGCGCGCGATTGGCTGCACCTGTTGCGCCGCCCGGTTCTGTGACGCCTTCAAAGAGGTTGAGCACGATGGCGTCTGTCGTACTTTCGAGGATGTTGCCGATGGTGGTGGAGATGTTCATGTGAGAATTGGTCCTATATGAGAAATGGGTTGATGCGTTTTTCGCGGTCTATGGTTGTGTCTGGCCCGTGCCCGGGGTGAAGTATTGTGTCGTCGGGGAGGGTGAGGATTTTGGTGTGGATTGAGTCCATGAGCGTTTGCAAGTCTGCGCCTTCGAGGTCGGTTCGGCCAATAGAGCCAGCGAATACCGTGTCGCCAATAATGGCGTGGCCCGGCCAGGTGAGGGCGATGTTGCCGGGCGCGTGACCCGGTACATGGAGGATGTTCAGGGTTTTGCGGCCAAAGACTACGGTGTCGCCTTCATCGATAAAGCGGTCGATTTTGGGCGGTGGGTCGGTTTGAAGGCCCAGGGGTGCGACAATGTCTGTAAGCGCCTCGACCATGAATACATCGGCTTTGTGGATGGCGAATGGCGCGCCGGTTTTTTCTTTTAGGGATGCGACGCGCCCTATGTGGTCAAAATGTCCGTGTGTGGCAATTATTTCGACGACTTTGATATTGTGGTCTTCGATGAACTGAAGTATGGTGTCGGTATCGTCTCCGGGATCTATTACAATGCCTTTGCGCGTTTTTTCGCAGGCGAGGATGTAACAATTGACTTCAAGCGGACCGACGATGGTGGATATAAAGATCACGATAGTTCCTGCGCGATTTTTACTTCTTCGCCCGTTTCCTGGCTGCGATAGATGCCGTCGAGGATTGCCATGACTTGCAGCGATTGCTCGGCGGGTACGGGTGATGGTTTGCCTTCGGCGATGGCCCGGGCAAATTCGACGCATTCCTGGGCGTGGGGTTCGAGTAGATCGCGGGTATTTTGCAGGGTGCGGTTGTAGTGTTGTTTTATATCGTTGTTGCTTTGATAGATTTCGCAACTGGGCCAGTGGCTGCCTCCTCTGGTGCCGTAGAGCCACATTTGCATGTCTTCGCCCTGCGTTTTGTGGTGGAGTAGCCAGCTGACTTCGAGCACGAGGGTTGCGCCATTGTCAAAGCGCACAAATGCTGCGGCGAAGTCTTCGACATCGAACTGCGCCGATGGGATGAGACCCCAACTGCTGAAGGCGCCTTTCTGGTGGGCGATTTCTGCACGGGCGACACCGGTGACGGATACGGGATTGGGGTTGTTCATGAACCAGAGTGTGAGATCAAGGATGTGTACGCCGATGTCGATGCAAGGACCGCCACCGCTGTGTTGTTTTTGTATAAAGCCCGGTGTGTTTGGTGCCCCTGAGCGGCGGAGCATCCAGCTTCGCGCGTGGTAGATGTCTCCGAGTACGCCTGTGTCGAGTTCGGCTCGCATGGCTTTTGATTTGCCCGAGAAACGAAAATGCTGCGCTGTCATCAGGGTTTTGCCAGATTTGTCGCGTGCGGCAATCATGTTTTTGATGAGTGCCGGGTTGGGGGCGAGCGGTTTTTCGCAGATGACGTGTTTGCCCGCTTCAAGCGCGGCAATGGCCAATGGGGCGTGATAATTGTTGGGGGTGCAGATGTCGATGATGTCGATATCGGGATTTTTGAACAGGTCTTCCGGATCGGTAGATAGGATGGATATGTTGTTATTTTTTCCCCAGTGGTTCAGTACGTCTGCGTCAATATCGCTGCCAGCAATCAGGTCGGCATGTTCGGAAGCGGCCCATCCGGGAATGTGGGTGCGCGCGATGCCGCCAACGCCGATGATGCCGACTTTGAGTTTGTCTGCCATGGTGCTCCTTTCAGGTTTCAGTTGGATTCTCTTGATGAGGGCAAAAGATAATATCGCAGCGCATTGAGGGAAAGTTTTTTTTAGGATAAAAATGACATTTACCCTTGACGCATATACAAATGTTCACTATATTTATAGCGAGTGGAAGATGGAATATAATATTCTGTAAAAATTGAATTTAGGAAAGTTTTTGTGATTATATACGACGATTTATGTCGGTATATTCACCTAACTTAGATAGGAGATGTTCCCATGAGACGAGTTATTCCCATGTTGGGTATCGATTCAGGATCAAAGAAGGTACAACGGACTACTTCCCGGTCCCGTTTTATCCCTCAGTTTCGTCGGGAAGTCTGCGAGGTGATTAATCGCGTTCGCGCTGCTTATGGTCCCGTTCCCATGAAGACTGTGGCCGATTATCCCGAGGTCAAGGCCGCAGAAGCGACGATTGAACAGGCCGCGCGCTTGGTGTGTAGCGGGCTTGAAAATGTCAAAGTGTGGCGCGGTGCGCTGGTGGTTTACGAGTTGACATGGATGTCTGCACTGAAAAAGGTGCGTCCGTCGGATAAGTCAGCTGCGTAAGCACATTCTTCAGTTTAAAAAGGCTGAGATTCTCTGTGGATCTCGGCCTTTTTTTTTGTCATTGACGGGATTGGACAATTTCAGGAACTTTTGGCGCCTTGTGATATATAACTATCAATTGCTATAATGGAGAAATGGTGTATGCGAAGATGGATGTGGATACTGATTGCGGGATTTATGGTTTTGCAGGTCGAGGCAAAGATTGATCCCGAATCTCAGGCGACGATCGCGCAAATGGAAAAGTTCAGCGAGGCTTTTGCAGCGGTGGCTTCCGAGGTCAATCCAGGTGTGGTCGCGGTTATTAAAAAAAGAGATGTGCTGGTTGGGGTGCGAAGATCGACGGGCGATCCGTTTTTCGATTATCTTTTTGGCGGTAGGCAGTACCGGCAAGAACAGCGGCAACAGAGTTTGGGTTCTGGGGTTATTGTTTCTCGAGATGGCTATATTTTGACCAATAATCACGTTGTTGCAGAGGCCGATTCTATTGAAGTAGAACTCGGCGATGGCAGGACATTTGGCGCAATACTGGTGGGGACAGATCCACAGAGCGATGTCGCGGTGTTGAAAATTGATGGGCGCGATTTGCCCGCGCTAAAGATGGGCGATTCGGATAAGTTGAAGGTCGGTTCCTGGGTGCTGGCTATCGGCAATCCGTATGGTTTGCGGCATACGGTGACGTACGGTATTGTGAGTGCAATTGGACGGGGCAATTTAGATATTGTGGATTACGAAGATTTTATTCAAACAGATGCGGCGATTAACCCGGGCAATAGCGGTGGGGCAATGGTGAATTTGCGCGGGGAACTGGTGGGTCTGAATACGGCGATTTTATCGCGCAGCGGGGGCAGTCAGGGCATTGGGCTGGCTGTGCCAATTAATATGGCGCGCAATATTATGCAGCAGATTCTCGAAGATGGAGAGGTTAAACGCGGGTATCTGGATGTGGTGGTTCAAGATCTGACGCCGGGGCTTTCCGAACCACTGGGATTATCTGTGAATCGGGGTGCGTTGATTCAGGAGGTGGGGGAATTTGCCGAGCAGACGGGTTTGCAGCCGGGCGATGTGATTGTGGGGTTAAACGACCGCGAGATTTCCAGTGCAGATGAGTTTCTGACGCGTATTGCGCGAACCCCTCCGGGCGCACAGGTGATAATTGAGGTGGTCCGAAGTGGGGGAAATAAAAAGTTGCGCGTAACAGTGGATGCGTTTGATCCCTTTCGCGGTCTGAAGGAGATTGAGCGGCAACGCGTCCTGGGGCTGAATGTTCAGGAGATGACGCCCGGTATTGCACGTCAGTTTGGTTATAATGCACAATGGGGCATGCTCATTACCGATGTGAGAGCGG
This sequence comes from Gemmatimonadota bacterium, assembly GCA_026706845.1. Lineage (NCBI taxonomy): Bacteria > Pseudomonadati > Gemmatimonadota > Gemmatimonadota bacterium. The sequence goes on along the minus strand of JAPOXY010000014.1, from coordinate 1,713 downwards.
GAAGCGCGGCCGATGCGGCGCGTTTGCAGCGGGGAGATGTGATTCGCGAGATGAATCGCAAAGCCATGCGTTCGATGGGGGATTATGAAGATGTATTGGCAGAGTTGAAACCCGGTGACGAAGTCGGTATCATCATTCGCAGAGAGACCCGCCGGCACTATGCCAATTTTTATGCGGTACTCAAGGTGCCGAAGTAGCGAATCAACGGAGCGGGGTACAACTGGCCGCTTCTCAGGCCAGTTCATCAACGAATCAACGACGGAGTTTGTAGCAACTTTGGGTGGTAGGGCGGGGTTCGTCTATTCGTCTATTCGTCCACGTCTTTTATATACCGCTCGTCTTTTACTTTTGCCTGAAGGCGGTAGAGTTCGTCTTTGAGTTCGCGCACGATATCGGCGTATTCGGGATCATCGTACACGCTGTTGAGTTCATAAGGGTCTTTTTCGAGGTCGAAGAGTTCCCATTCGGGTTCTTTAGTGTCTTCGATTGATCCTTTTTGATTGAGGCCGTCGGCGTAGTAATAGATGAGTTTGTACTGGTGGGTACGCACGCCGTAATGGGCGTAAACATGGTGGTGCGTCAGGTGCATCCAGTAGCGATAATACATCGATGTTTGCCATCCTTCTGGTGTTTCGCCGTTGAGCAAGGGGCGAATGCTCGATCCCTGGAAGGTTTCGGGGATGTCAATGCCCGCGTAGTCGAGAAAGGTGGGGGCAAAGTCGGTGTTGAGGATCATGTCGGTGTTGATACTGCCGGGTTTGATTTCTCTGGGATAGCGAATGATGAAGGGCATGCGCAGGGATTCTTCGTACATAAAGCGCTTGTCATACCAGCCGTGATCGCCCAGGAAAAAGCCCTGGTCAGATGTGTAAATGACGATGGTGTTGTCGGTGAGGCCTTCCGCGTCGAGATAGTCGAGCATGCGCCCGACGTTGTCGTCAATGGAGGCCACACAGCGCAGGTAGTCTTTGATGTAGCGCTGGTATTTCCATTTTTTATCTTCTTCAGGTGAGAGGCCTTCAGGGGGTAATCCCTTGAGGTCATTTTTGTTCATGTCGCGGTCAACGCGCATTTTGGCGGCTTCGGCAGCGCTGGCGCGGTTGCTGTAGTCGTCCCAGAAGGTTTCGGGTTCGGGTATGTCTTCGTTTTCATACATGTGGGCGTGTTTTTCATCGGGTTCCCAGGCGCGGTGGGGCGCTTTGTGGTGGTACATGAGCATGAAGGGGCGATTTGTGTCCCGCGCTTTGAGCCAGTCGAGGCATAAGTCTGTGATGATGTCGGTGACATAGCCTTGATAGACTTTTTCTTCGCCCATTTCTATCATTTCGGGGTTGTGGTATAATCCCTGCCCGGGCAGGACATTCCAGTAGTCAAAGCCGGTGGGGTCGTGGATGCCACCGTGCCCGAGATGCCATTTGCCGATCATGGCGGTCTGGTATCCCGCCTGTTGGAATAGCTTGGGAAATGTGAGTTGCCTGCCGTCGAGATGGGTCGCCAGGGTGGTTACGCCGTTGATGTGGTTGTATGTGCCGGTGAGGATTACCGCCCGGCTGGGGGCGCAGATTGAGTTGGTGCAAAAGCAGTTGTCAAAGCGCATGCCTTCATTTGCTATGCGGTCGAGGTTGGGGGTCTGGTTGATGCGGCTGTTGTAGCAACTCATGGCATGCGATGCGTGATCGTCGGACATGATAAAGAGGATGTTGGGACGGTCTG